>DASTZZ010000116.1 GCA_035764005.1 Terriglobales bacterium | reverse complement strand
CTTTGCATGCCGGCAGCTCGACATCCGTTCCACTGCCTGGCGCTTCTCTTCTACCGTCCAACGTCGATATCGCCTCATCTACTCTCCATTCGCTGTAGATAGGGATTTTCTCTCCTGTCTCACTTTTGGGGGTCACTCCAGAGATTCGCTTGTGGCAGGGAATTCTATCGTTGCCGATTCATCTCGGTTGAAAAACTTTGCATCTTGCTTATCCACAGGCCGGATGTGTACTGTGGAAACGCTTCGACTTGGAAAGACCTCAAATCAGTCCCCCCTTCAAGTTTCGGCCCGCTAACTCTCTTTTTGTCTAGAACCCGGCCCAGGCGTCACTGACGTCGAAGCCAGACTCGCATCGCGTTTCGCCATTGGCGAATGCTAGCGCGGAGCATACATGCCCATTTTAGGAAGTCGAAGTGTTCTGACCTTTTTAGAGATCTTTGCCAAAACATCACCAGTTAGTCGTAGAACCAGTAGGCGTCGGCGGCTGCTGCGTTGTCAGCAAGTTGGAACCTTGCTGACCGTCGCATCGATCATGCTGCTTCTTCCAGGTCGCCTTCATGCGTCATGCTCGTCTCCGAGCAATGCAATTGAGGCGGAGAACTGTTTGACTGGCACGCCTGCTACTACATGGGATATCAGCGGCTCAGGAGACGCGACAATTCAAGGGTTCGCTACTGACATTAGCTTTAATGTTGGGCAAACCGTTTCCTTCAAGATCAGCACCGACGCCACGAACTATCGTCTGGATATCTACCGCATGGGCTACTACCAGGGACGTGGTGCTCGCCTCATCACGAGCATTAGTCCATCGGTCACGTTGCCGCAGGCTCAGCCTGCTTGCCTTACAGACAGCACGGTTAACTTGGTCGATTGCGGAAATTGGGCAGTATCGGCGACTTGGACTATTCCGTCGGGTGCCGTTTCAGGAATCTATTTTGCTAAAGTCATTCGTCTGGATACAGGTGGGGCAAGTCATATTGTTTTCGTCGTTCGCAATGACTCCAGTTCGTCGGACATTCTATTTCAGACGTCGGATGAAACCTGGCAGGCCTACAATCCCTATGGAGGACACAGTCTATACGGCGGAAATACATTTGACCTGACCAATCGAGCCTACAAGGTCAGCTACAACCGGCCGTTTAGTACGCGCAGCTTCCAGGTTCAATCCTGGGTTTTCTACGCCGAATATCCCATGGTGCGCTGGCTCGAGGCCAATGGCTACAACGTAAGTTATTTCACAAGCATCGATGCGGACCGAAATGGGAATCTGATCAGGAATCATCGCGCATTTCTATCCGTCGGCCACGACGAATACTGGTCTGCACAGCAGAGGGCGAATGTTGAGGCTGCTAGAACTGCAGGCGTCAGTCTGGGATTTTTCAGCGGCAATGAAGTTTTTTGGAAGACCCGATGGGAGAACAGTATCGACGGCAGCGGCACAGCACATCGGACACTCGTCTGCTATAAGGAAACTCTCGGGCCAAGCTCCAGTCCGCCAGCTACAGCGGCAACCGATCCGTTGGATCCGCCTACATGGACTGGTACCTGGCGGGATCCCAGCAAAAGTCCGCCAGCGGACGGTGGTCGTCCGGAAAATGCACTGACCGGCCAACTGTTCCGCGCGAACGGTCCCGGAACAGACAACACTAACCTTTTTATTCAGGTCCCAGCGGCACAAGGAAAACTCCGTTTCTGGCGTAATACGCAAGTGGCCGCCCAATCCGCAGGGCAGACCTATAACTTACCTGCCGGTACTCTGGGATACGAGTGGGACGTTGAGCCGGATAACGGGTTTCGTCCTGCCGGCGAGTTCGATCTTTCTACCGCCACTTATAACCTGACTACGGACTACCTGCTCGACTTCGGCGGTAGGTACGGTGCCGGTACGGCGACTCACCACGCATCACTCTATCGATCTTCTAGTGGCGCGCTTGTGTTTGGCGCAGGTACCGTGCAGTGGTCCTGGGGACTCGACGCAGCTCATGACGGTGGCGGCTCCGCCGCCGATCCGAATATGCAGCAGGCAACGGTGAACCTGTTTGCGGACATGGGCGTCCAGCCGGCAACGTTGCAGGCAGGTCTCGTTTTGGCCTCGAAATCTGTTGACAGTCAGGCACCCGCTTCGACTGTCACTTCTCCAAAGAATGGGGCAACACTCTCTTTCGGCAGTTCGGTAAACGTTACGGGAACGGCCACGGACATCGGCGGATTGGTTGCAGGTGTAGAAGTCTCCACCGACGGAGGAAGTACCTGGCATCCCGCCACTGGAACTGCTAACTGGTCGTACGCATGGATTCCTTCTTCGGCTGGATCGATCACACTGCAAAGCCGCGCCGTAGATGACACAGGCAATCTTGAGAGCCCTTCCTCAGGAGTCACTGTGACTGTACCTGAGCCGAGTGCTCTTACGATCTTCAGCCCAAGCGCGGTGCCGGGCATACTTGATGTGGGGCCTGACCAGGCGGTGGAGTTGGGAGTAAAGTTCACCGCCGATGTAAACGGTAGTATTAAAGGTATCCGTTTTTACAAGAGCACCAGTAACACTGGAACACATATTGGGAATCTCTGGAGCAGCTCCGGAGCACTATTAGGATCGGCTACTTTCAGCGGAGAAACTGCTTCCGGATGGCAACAGGTTAATTTCGCAACTCCCGTCAAGATTACATCGGGAACAGTGTATGTGGCTTCGTATCACACGAATGTCGGTCACTACTCGGACAATTTGGATTACTTCACAAACTCAGGAGTCGACAATCCGCCATTGCACGCATTGCAGGACGGGTTGAGCGGCTTTAACGGACTTTTCGCATATGCGTCAAGCAGCACCTTCCCCAATAATGGATTCCGCGGCTCCAATTACTGGGTCGATGTATCGTTTGTTCCCGCGGCTGTGCTGAGCTCGATCTCGGTGACGCCGCTCAATCCCAGTATTCAGTCTGGCAAGACGCAACAATTTAAGGCGACCGGAACGTATAGCGACAACAGTACGCAGGACATCAGCGCAGAAGTGATCTGGTCGTCATCGAATACAGCGGTCGGCACCATTAACAACGCGGGATTAGCCACAGCTATCGCCGGAGGAAGTGCAACGATTACGGCTACACAAGGGGCGGTGAGCGGAAGTACAACGCTGACTGTGCAGCCGACACCGATAGTGATTAGCACTACGACATTGGCGAGTGGTGTACAGGGTCAGGCTTACTCGGCAGTATTGACCGCGAGTGGCGGAACGGCGCCGTACAGTTGGTCGCTGATCAGCAACACAGTGCTGCCGGCGGGGCTGAGCCTGTCGAGCGGCGGGCAGATCAGTGGCACTCCAACCGTGGTAGGAACATCGACCTTCACTGTGCAGGTGAGCGACGGCGGGAGTCCACAACAATCGGCCAACAAACAGCTAAGCATTTCGATTACAGCACCCCCCACGATCTATACGATCTGGAGCGCGACTGCGCTACCTGGCATAGTGGATGCCGGGGCGGATTCTGCAGTCGAGCTGGGAGTGAAGTTTAAGGCGGACGTGAATGGGACGATCACTGGAGTTCGTTTCTACAAAAGCAGCGCAAATACCGGTACGCACGTAGGAAGTTTGTGGAGCAGCTCCGGCACGCTGCTGGCTTCAGCAACGTTCAGCAATGAAACCGGATCAGGATGGCAGCAGGTGGATTTCGTGCCGCCAGTGAGTATTACTGCCGGAACAGTCTATTTGGCCTCGTACCACGCAAATTCGGGTCACTACTCCGTTGATCTAAATTACTTTGCATCTGTCGGCGTGGACAACGCTCCACTGCACGCACTCCAGAACGGAGTGAGTGGCTTTAACGGAGTCTTTGCGTACGGATCGACAAGCATTTTCCCAAGCAATGGATTCAATTCTTCCAATTACTGGGTCGATGTTGTTTTCACTCCTTCTGCTGCTTTGAACTCGATTGCGATCACACCGCTCAATCCCACTATCACAGCCGGGAGCACCCAACAGTTCAAAGCCACTGGAACGTATAGCGACAACAGTACGCAGGACATCACGTCACAGGTGAGTTGGTCATCATCGAATACGGCGGTCGCAACGATTAACAGCGCTGGTTTAGCCACCGCCATTGCTGGAGGAAGTGCAACTGTTAAGGCAACACAGGGAACCGTGAGCGGAAGTACAACCTTGACTGTACAACCGACAGCCTTAGCAATCAGCACTACGTCATTATCGACTGGCGTCCAGAACCAGGCTTACTCGGCAACCTTGGCTGGGAGCGGAGGGACGGCGCCGTACACTTGGTCGCTTGCCAATAACACGGTGCTTCCGGCTGGCCTGAGCCTATCAAGCGGCGGTCAGATCACTGGTGCGCCGACCCTGATTGGAACTTCGAACTTCACCGTAAAGCTGACGGACGGTGGCAGTCCGCAACAATCGGCTACGAAACAGTTGAGCATCACGGTTACGGCACCACCGACCTTCTACAGCATCTGGAGTGCGAGCACCGTCCCAGGGACAGTGGATGCGGGCCCTGATTCTGGTGTGGAGTTGGGAGTGAAGTTCAAAGCGGACGTGAACGGGTCGATCAGTGGGATTCGCTTTTACAAGAGCAGCGCGAACACGGGAACGCATATTGCCAATTTGTGGAGCAGCTCAGGCACGCTGCTGGCATCAGCGACGTTCAGCAATGAAACCGCATCGGGATGGCAGCAGGTGAACTTCGCCACGCCAGTAAGTATTACTGCGGGGATGGTGTACGTTGCTTCGTATCACCTGAATGCAGGTCACTACTCGATGAACCAGAACTACTTTACGACTGCGGGAAGCGACAACGCTCCGCTGCATGCATTACAGAATGGAGTGAGTGGCTTCAATGGAGTTTTTGCTTACGGTACCACGAGCACGTTCCCGAGCGGCGGATTCAATTCGTCTAACTATTGGGTCGATGTCGTCTTTACTACTCCTTGAGATCATTTGCGAGTGAATGATGCTCCAGTTCGAGAGCGCGAGGCCGCGAGATCGAGAAACGGCTCCCGGCAATGCATTTTGGCAGCTCAAGTTGCTGTGCTGACACGAGCAACCTCTTTGGCTGCAAGCCGTTCGGAGTCAGAGCAAATTTCTGCCAAGAAATTCACAATTTATTCATAGGCCGAGTTCTGCCATAATTGGTCGTGCACCCCTATGCGGTTCAATCCGGCCCTGCCTGGAAAGGCGTGGGGCGGAGCCTCCGAACTGCTGCCTGCCGGTGGGACCTGCCGGCGCGCACTTCCAAACACATAAATAAAGAGGCGAGGAGCGAATGTCGGCAAAGTTCATCTTTGTGACTGGTGGCGTGGTGTCGTCCTTAGGCAAAGGACTGGCAGCGGCCTCGATTGGCTGCCTGCTGGAGAGCCGTGGACTGAAGGTCAGCCTGCAGAAATTTGATCCGTATTTGAATGTCGATCCGGGGACGATGTCGCCTTTTCAGCACGGAGAAGTCTTCGTCACCGACGATGGTGCCGAAACGGATCTCGATCTGGGACACTACGAGCGCTACACCCACGCCAAGCTCAGCCGCGACAATAACCTCACCACCGGCAGAATCTACGAGCAGATCATCACCAAGGAGCGGCGCGGAGATTATCTCGGGAAGACGGTGCAGGTGATTCCGCACGTCACCAATGAAATCAAAGCCGCGATGCGCAAGGTGTCCCAAGATGTGGATATTTCATTGGTGGAGATCGGCGGGACGGTCGGCGACATTGAGTCGCTACCATTTATCGAGGCCATTCGCCAGATGCGTCAGGAGCTTGGGCGTGAGAACACGATCTTTGTTCACGTCACGCTCGTACCCTGGATTGCGGCTGCCGGCGAACTCAAGACCAAGCCTACGCAGCATTCAGTGAAAGAGTTGCTGAGCGTCGGAATTCAGCCTGATATCTTGCTTTGCCGCACCGATCGTTTTCTGGCAAAAGAGCTCAAAAGCAAGATCGCGCTCTTCTGCAACGTGGAAGAAGAGGCCGTGATTACCGCCAAGGACGTCGCTTCCATCTATGAAGTCCCACTGGTTTTTGCCCACGAAGAAGTTGACACGCTCGCGCTGAAGTATCTCCATCTGCAGGCTCCGGAGCGGAACCTCACGGCGTGGGAGGACCTGGTCCATCGCGTCTACAACCCAAAAGACGAGGTTTCAATTGCGATTGTCGGTAAATACGTCGAGTACGAGGATTCGTACAAGTCGCTGAAAGAAGCGTTGGTTCATGGCGCTGTGGGCCAGAGCCTCAAGCTGAACGTCACGTGGGTTGAGGCTGAGGGACTCGAGACGAAGGATGCTGATGACCGCTCTTACGAAGCGCAGCTCGAAGGTTATGACGGCATTCTCGTTCCCGGAGGATTCGGCAAGCGCGGCATCGAAGGAATGCTGAACGCGATTCGCTACGCGCGCGAGAAGAAGGTTCCGTACTTCGGAATTTGTCTGGGAATGCAGACCGCTTGCATCGAGTACGCGCGCAACGTCTGCGGTCTCGAAGATGCCGACTCGAGTGAGTTCGATCAGGGCACGCCGCATCGCATCATCTATAAGCTGCGCGAGTTGAAGGGAATTGACGAGCTCGGCGGCACGATGCGTCTCGGTGCCTGGGAATGCAAGTTGGAACCGGGCTCCTTGGCCGCTCGCGCGTATGGAAAGATGGAAATCAGTGAGCGCCATCGCCATCGCTACGAATTCAATCGCGAATATGAGGCGCTGCTCACCGGTGCGGGATTACGCATCACCGGATCCACGCCCGATGGAACTTACGTTGAGATCGTCGAGATTCCGGATCATCCTTATTTCTTGGGCTGCCAGTTTCATCCTGAATTCAAGTCGAAGCCACTCGAGCCGCATCCACTCTTCCGCGAGTTCATCAAGGCGTCGTATGAGAATGGACGCAGGCGCCGTGCGCACGACGTAGAAGTGGAAGAGGAATTGTTCCTGCGGCCGAAGCGGTAGACTTTTTGTCATTCCTCCCAAGCTTTTAAACTAATAGGGATTCCTCACAGCGTTCGGAATGACAACAGCAAAAGCTGAATTCGAAATCGGCAATGTACAGGTTGGCGCCGGCGAGCTGTTTCTCATCGCCGGTCCTTGCGTGATCGAAAGCGAAACTCATGCGCTGAAGATGGCGGAGTCGATCAGCGAGATCACGCGCGCGCTGCGAATGCCATACATCTTCAAAGCTTCCTACGACAAAGCGAACCGCACCTCGCTAAAGAGTTTTCGCGGTCCAGGAGTAAAGGAAGGCGCGCGCATTCTGCGCAAAGTTGCCGAGGTCCACCGCGTGCCCGTACTCACCGACATTCACGAGCCGGAGCATGCTGACCCAATTGCTGCAGCCGTAGATGTATTGCAAATTCCGGCGTTTCTCTGCCGTCAGACCGATCTGCTCGTGGCCGCTGCCAAAACAGGACGCGCTATCAACGTCAAAAAAGGACAGTTCGTTGCGCCGTGGGACATGCGACATGCTGTCGAGAAGATCAGGGAAAGCGGGAATGATCGCGTATTTCTCACTGAGCGCGGATCGAGCTTTGGCTACAACAATCTCGTGGTGGACATGCGCTCACTGCCCATTCTTCGGAAGCTCGCTCCGGTTGTTTTTGACGCGACCCACTCGGTCCAGCTTCCAAGCGCGGGCGGTTCCGCAAACGGGAAACCGCAACAGAGCGGCGGGCAACCTGAATTCATCCCAGTGCTCTCACGCGCTGCCGTCGCGGTTGGCGTTGATGGCGTATTCATGGAAGTTCACGACAATCCAGCGCAAGCCAAGTCCGACGGCGCGAATGCTCTGCCTCTCACGGATTTGAAAGCCACACTGGAACGGCTGCTCGCCATTCATCGAGCGGCTCGCTAGTACAAATCCGAACGTACGGCTGCTAAAAGAAAAGAATGGTGGTGGATGCCTTCCATTGATGCGTAACGTCCATTTACGCGAACTGTGGTAGCATCTCTCCTAAGTTTCTGCGCATCTCATTGAAGTTAGTTTGCCGTGAGAGCGGGTCGACAGCTTATGCCCGCGCGGAATTGGCGCTCATTCTATGTCTCCCAATTCCACGATTTCTTCCGTCGAAGCATCCGAGATAGCACCTCCCTATAAACTTTTTTTGCGCTTCAGATCGAGCCATGCTGGACTCTTGTTGCGTGGCTTCCATGTAGGCGGATACTGGCTCGCGGTTCTTACGGTTCTCCTGGCATTCGGGCTGCGACTCGCCGTGGATCCCTGGCTCGGAGATCAGGATCCGTACATCGTCTTCGTCGTAGCCATTGCTGTCACCGGACTCTACGCAGGCGTTCGTCCTGCGATTTTGGCCACCGCGCTGGGAACGGTGGTTGCTTATTTTTGTTTTGTCCCGCCACGTTATCAGTTTGGCTTTGCCGGCATCGACGATGCCGTCGGGTTTGGCGTGTATCTGATCACCGCAGTCGCCGTGGTGCTTTTGATTCATGCGCGCATGCGGGCGGCCTCCCAGGCAGAAAGCGCGCTTGAGGCGCACATTCAGAGCGAGCAGAGGCTGCACGATGCGCAAACGCTTTTCCGCAATTTCATGGACCACAGCTCTGCCTGCGCATATCTGCGCGACGAAGATGGTCGATGCGTTTATGCCAATGAAGTTGCAAAACGGGAATTTGGTATCGATCTCGATACGGCTGCTTCCCAAATACCAGGCGCACAGACGAATTTCCAGTTCCGCGATCAGGACCGCCGGGTCCTGGACCTCGGCCATGGTATGGAGTTTGTCGATCGAGCTCCTGGCGTGGGGGGAGAACGATACTGGCTCACCAGTAAGTTTCCCTTCGTTGACATGACCGGTCATCGGTTTGTCGGCGCCATTTCGTTCGAGATCACTGATCGCATCAATGCGGAGGAGATTCTTCGCAAAACCGAGAGGCTTTCGGCGGGCCAGCAGATGGCTTCGCTGCTCGCGCACGAAATCAACAACCCGCTGGCGGCTTTGACGAATATCGTGTTTCTGCTGAACCAGCAGCCGCTACCGTCGCCAGCGCGAGAATTTGTCGGGGAAGCGAAAGAAGCGCTTTCCCGTATCAACCGAATTGCCAGCATGACATTGGACTTCTACTTCGACGAAGACACGCCGGCTCCCCTGGACGTGTGCCAATTGGTCGACGAAGTGGTGGAAATGCTTAGGGCAACGGAAGGATTCCGAAAGATTCAGGTGGCGCGTGAGTTCAGTTCCGACACTCACCTCATCGCATCGCCGCCGCGCATTCGCCAGCTCATCATCAGCTTGCTTACGAACGCGATGGAATCCGGTGCGCAGACCGTGCGTATTCGCGTTCGTATGGGATGGGATTGGCATCGCCGAAGCCGCGGAGGCGTGCGCATCACCGTTGCCGATGACGGTCGCGGTATTGCTCGCGAGCTCCGCGACAAAGTCTTCGAGCCTTTCGTCAGCACGAAAGGCGAGAGAGGAGCCGGCTTGGGATTGTGGGCGAGCCGCGCCGTTGTCCTCAGGAACGACGGAACCATCCGGCTGCGAAGTTGCACCTCAGGTGCGAATCGCGGTACATGCGTGCGCCTTTTCCTGCCTACCTTGGCGTCGAACTTCGAAGAAGCGATGTTTCACTCCGACCAGAGCGCATACCAGTCATAACGCTCGAGCGCTTCCTTTGACCGCTATCGAGCGCGAGCGTCCTCATGGACGTGTCCCAGCGTTTTCTGTCCCATATTTTCCTCAGCCCCAGCAGACTAGACAGGCTTTTTACATCCACGTGACAAACCATTTACATCTCGCAAGTAACCCCCTCGTATGTTTCTGACTCTGTGAGTTGAAGCAACACGTCTCCTGATCGGGATCGTATGCGGGAGCTTCACGTGCGAGTCGGTCGTTTTGTCGCCCGTGCAGATTCGGGACCGAGTCTCCTGCAAATGCGCCTGAATCCAGACGTGAGCTCCACTACACCAACAAAGATCAATTCACACCCACAGGAAAGGAGCTGGTCATGAGAACACGTTGGGCCACAGTTGCGGTACTACTGGCCTCGTGTCTTGTGCTGTTGGCTATGGCGGATAATCGCCACAACGCCAGAGACAATGCACGTCATCTTGTCAGTCAGGGGAAACAGGTCTTTCGGTTCGATACTTTTGGAGACGAAGCATTTTGGGGCGGTGTCTTAGGACTGCATAAGGCGATCGAAGGAAGTAAGTTCGGCGGAGTCGGTCCGGGAGTCAGTCCCAGAACGGCACTTGCCGTGGGCCTGAAAGTGGATTCGGCCGCGCTGCCCGACAACTTAGTTCAAGCACTTAAGCGAGGTCAGGTCAATCTCGATGATCCGGCGACAACATTAGCCTTGCTGAAGCTGAACGCTGTGGTGGGCGTGAAGGGCTTCTTTAATAATGATGGCAGCCTCCAAGCCGTCGGCATTCAGTGCGCCCTGTGCCACTCCACCGTTGATAATTCGTTTGCTCCCGGAATCGGACAACGTCTTGATGGCTGGGCTAACCGTGATCTGAACGTAGGGGCAATCGTTGCGTTGTCGCCCAATCTTCAGCCTGTCGCTGATCTTCTCAACAAAGGATTGCCGCCTCCAGGCGTAACTGTTGATACAGTCAGAGCCGTGCTCAACAGTTGGGGTCCCGGCAAATTTGATGCCGAGCTGTTCCTCGACGGCAAGGCTTTCAATCCGCAGCAGATGTCGAACGGAGTTGTCACCGGTACAAACGTTTCAGCGGCCACGTTGATTCCGCCGGCATTCGGCTTGGCTGGAGTGAATCTGCATACCTGGACCGGTTGGGGGTCGATCCCACATTGGAACGCTTTTGTCGCCAATCTGGAGATGCACGGCATCGGCCATTTCAAGGATTTCCGTTTGCGGGACGCTGCAAAGTTCCCCGTCGCCGCAGCGAATCACTTCGACAACGTTGCTCCGCCTCCTGGGCAGGCTGATTTGATTACTCCCAAATTGGCAGCTCTACAGGCATATCAGCTCTCGATTGCCGCTCCGGCGCCGCCTGAAGGGAGCTTCGATACGGCAGCCGCGAAGCGTGGGGAGCAGGTCTTCAACACCAAAGGATGCGCCAGCTGCCACGTTCCACCAACCTTCACCGAATCTGGCTGGAACCTGCACAACGGCGCAGCCAATACTCCGGGCCTGATCTGCCTCGACGACTTCCAGGCGAAGCGCGCCCCCGACAACGGCTATCGCACCTCGCCGCTGAATGGCCTGTGGACTCACACCAAAGGCGCGTTCGATTTAGGTCCCATGGCCAACACCGGCTTCTTCCATGACGGTCGCTTTGCCACGCTCGCGGATGTCGTGAATCACTACAACACCTGCTTCAACCTCAACCTCAACGACCAGGACAAGAGCGATCTCGTCGAGTACCTGAAGTCTTTGCCGGATCAGGATGAACAGCAGGCACAAGACCAGGACAATAACGGAGATCACGACTAGCCTATTTGATCCACAACTCGCACCGAACCAACGTCGCGGCTTCAACCGCTTGAGGTCGCAAACAATTGCGCTCAAATTAAAAGGCCTCTCGCAAGAGAGGCTTTTTAATTCGCTCTCACACAAAAGTTAAGAGATCGCACTGTTGCCAATTGAGACATCACACACACTCCGACGGAATGAAAACTTATGTGGACTGTTCCCACGGTGGAACGATGAAGCGCAACTTGATTTCGATAAGACGGCGAGTGCTGCTGACAAAATCGCTCCAGATTTTCGGGTACTTGCGAGGTGTCGATTTTATGTAAGCAGCTCGCAAATAGGTTTTGAGATCACGACGAGCTGAGCGGCGCTAAGGGTTTGCAGGTTTCGACATTGCACGATGCAACTTGTTGTAGTCGCGCATATATACGCGAAGCCCAAAAGCTGGAGTCTCCTTCGTGTATCCAGCAACTAGCTGCTCTTTGTAGTGGTCAAGATAGAAGTGGAATGGGTCTTTGGGATCCATGTCGATCAACACTAAATCGGTGTCACTCATGGTGAGCTTGCCAAATCGGAGCTGGTTTTGGCGATACGCCATGTAATTCGCTGCCGAGAGTCGCCAGTCAGGCGCTTTCGGTGTGTCACCAAAAATCTGGATGATCTCCTCAGGACGAACCTGTACTGCCGTGACGCGCCCCACCACGTGAGGCGGTGGAAGGAGCTTCTCCGTATCAAGCACGAGATCGTCCTTCTGGACTTCGATTCCACGTACTTTGCCGGTCTTGATCAAGTCAGCAAGCTCGATGCCCAGAAGGTCCATTAATCCTTTTACCGGCAGATGCAGTGCTTTGATTTTTGTCGCGTGCAAAAGGATCTTGCCATCCTTTGTCGCGCTCAACGCCCCATCGGTTTCAAACGGAACGTCGCCTTTGCTGTGGAGCTTGCCTTTCACTTTCAAATGTCCGGCCGAATCGATGTGAATAGAAATGCTTTTCAGCGGCGCATCTCTGCGGGCGAACACGTATGAGTTCAGTACGTTTGCAAGCGATTCCGGAGTAATAGAGATAGCTGCGGAACTGATTTGGATGTTGAACGAATCTTTGTCATCGAAAACCGGAAGATCGCCTTTTACAGGGAGAAGGCGCCCGTTGAGCGAACGAATGTGCACGGCGATGCTGTCGGTGAAGTGATACATCACGTTACGCATCTGTACTTCAACGCTGTGCGGTTGATCGGCTGCAGCCTGGTGTGATTGCATCGCGAAAATGAAGATTGTTATAAGGATCAGGGCGGCCAGAAAAACTCCTTTTGCGATCGATTGCTTATTCGCGAAATGAAGTGCACTCATGTGGCGTGCCTGATTTAGTTACGATGCGAAAAAAGCGCTGAGTATCGCGGCGCGACAGGAGAGCGAGAGCATGGACTAGCTTGTTAGCTCAAGAGATTGGAGAGAGCGACACCGTCGCAAGTTGCCGCCAAATAGCGACAAAGGGACATTAGATGGGATGAACAAGCAATTTCATTTTCAGCCCGTTCCCGTATAGATGGATGGCCCTTATCCATGCTGTGATCTGTCGATGCATGCCGAATTCTTC
This sequence comes from Terriglobales bacterium, assembly GCA_035764005.1. NCBI lineage: Bacteria > Pseudomonadati > Acidobacteriota > Terriglobia > Terriglobales > Terriglobales bacterium. The sequence continues at coordinate 22,140 of DASTZZ010000116.1, read as the reverse complement.
TTCGATGCCAGATATGCGCCCTAAGATTTCGTCATGGCTCCGACGGCCTTTAGCCAACGCTAAGAGTGTCAGTAATGGAGGATCCAGCCGCCTGACCAGTATCGTTTTTCCATTCTGCAATGTGCAATGCGCCCGGCGCGGGGCATCGGGCGCACGAGGATAAGAAACCACGAAACTCCTGAAGCGAGCAGTCGGAGCCTTCCATCCTCTTTTTGCATTACGAAACTGACATTTTCCTTCCAAAAATAATTGCGGAGCGCCCACGCGCGGAGGAGCATTGCCGTGCAAGGGAGCCCGTCCATTGCGTTTTCGGAGGCTATGTGAACCTGGGTCGTTTATCGATGCAATTCCGTGTTTTTCTGATGATGGCCGCAATCGTTTTCGCAGGTGCGACTTATACGCACGGGCAGTCGCCGATCACAATCGATACTTCAAACTCCAATCTTTGGGTGATCTCGAATGGGACGCTAACAGTGCATTGGCTGCCCGGCAATGGACGTGTAAACAGCATTCGCTGGTCGGCAGCTCCCGATGTGGAACTGATCGATCAGACGAATAGGGATAGCCATGGCCCGAAAGGCTTCTATATGGATAACGCCGGCAACATCGGCGGGGCGCTCACGTCCAACTACTATCTCGATCCCCATGGCAATTACATCGACTTCTATGTGACACACACGGCGGACGCGAGTTCGGGTTTCACCTGGACGTGGCACGACCTGCTGTTCGCGAATGATCCTGGAATCCACGTGTACTTCACTCTCGACCATGTTCCAGGAAACAACGCAGCAAGTGTCGGACAAGTGCAGTGGGTCTTCCGTGGAGACCTGAGCCAGTTCACCAATACCTATGCAGTGAACACCGGGCTTTCAAATCTCGGCGCGACGAGCGTTCCGCTGCCCGATTCGGTTCTCTTCGGGACCGGCCTGACAAGCGGACGTAACGTGCAGGACGCAACCTCCGATCTTCACGGATTGCCTGCTCCGCCGAACTACCGCCGGCAGTTCTATACCAAGTACGACTACTCCAGCTACGAGTACCTGCACAAGGCTGAAGGAGTCTTCGGCTCGGGCATAGGCGCATGGATGGTTCTTCCCAGTTCGGAATCGCTTACCGGCGGACCGACAAAGCAGGACCTGATCTTCACCGGAAATCTGCTCATCATGGAGGCGTACTCCAATCACCTCGATAATCAGATCAACTTCACGGTTCCCGTAAACGCCACCATGCAGCGGCTGTATGGGCCGTTCTATCTACACTTCAACCAATTTGACGCCACTCACACCAACGCAGCGTCGCTCTATCAGGAAGCTTTGACCGCGGCTGCGCAAATCCAGCCCGCGTATGACACCGAAACCGTGCTTGTGAACAGCGGCTACGTGCCTTCCAACGCGCGAGGCGAGGTGCAGGTAAAGGTAGGCGGCACGAAAGGGTTGGATTTGCATCAGGCGTGGGCCGTGCTGAGCGATGCCAACACAAATGTCCAGTACTCGCACGCGGGCTGGGAATATTGGGAAAACATCAATCCAGCAGGCATTGTGAACCTTCACAATATTGCGCCAGGAAATTACCGGCTGACTGTGTATGCCCTTGGACAATGGGGAGAGTTGAGGCAGGACAACGTGGCCGTCAAAGCTGGTGGAACCACGCACCTCGCGGTGAACATCACTCCGGAAACCTTCGGAACGGCGGCGCCAGTTTGGACCATCGGTACCGCCGATCGTTCATCGCACGAGTTTCTGCACGGGCAAATCACAAACCCCGTCGATCTCGACAGCAATTACAGCGACGAATACACCGCCCGTGTCGGCGACGCTGTTCAGGACGATCGCCAGTTTTGGGGCAACTGGAACTACTGGGCGGACTTCGCATCAACCAACGGAGCCGTCGTCTATTACGCCACTCCCGTGGGTTCGACTCCCGCAACGAACGATTTGACTAAGTGGAATTACAACCAGTGGCATACCTTCAACCCCAATCTCTACGCAGGTGTCTATAACTCGGCAGATCAGACCGCGGACGGGTATAAATACATCTGTCCAGCGTATATCGGCAATTGCGGGACCGCCGCCGTTCCCGATTGGCAGGTCCATTTCTCAACCACCGATGCGCAACAGCAGCAAGGGCAATATGTAGTTCTCTCAGTCGGCCTTGCAGCGACAGAATCAAGTCTGACCGTTTCCCTAAATGGGAATGCCCTGGTCTGGCATGGATTCCATGTGAAAAATGCCGATGCCGATGTTCGCAGCGGATTGTCGGGGACCTATCAGTGGGTGGTGTTTCAGTGGGATACCAGCCAACTCAAACCGCCGGGAGCCGACAACGTACTCACATTCAACGTCAGCAGAATGCAGGGGGTTATGTACGATGCGCTGCGCATGGAGATCACCAACGCCTCAGCGGCACACGAGGTGACTGGCTGGAATGATTACGAATATGTGAACAGCAGCACGTCTGAGCCGGCGAACGATGCCGTTGCGAACAACAACCAATAGGGCTCGAGAGCAGGAAACAAAGAGTGCTGTGATTCAACGCCGAAAAGAGGGGCACAATTTTCCGCGCTGGTGCAGTTAACTCACTGTAGTTGGTTTTAGTGGAAGCCCGCGACTTGAGTCGGGGGCGCACGCCGCGAAGCCGTGCGTCTAATAGGCGAACGACCAAACGCGCTTTAGCGCTGGTATACGCGCGAAGCGCGCTCGTTGTGGTGTCCCGGGGCAAAGACTGGCCGCCGCAATGCATGCGGTATTTGCATGCGCTTCGCGCGTGGGCCAGCGCTAAAAGCGCGGCTTTCTCTCGCCTTCGCATAGACGCACGGCTTCGCTACGTGCGCCCCCGACTGAAGTCGCGGGCTTCCACCAAACCACAGCGTAGTAATTCCTGAACCGATCTACCGTTCAACCGCTCCGTCGTGGCATTTCACATTGCGAAAGTCCATTTCTGATTTCGCAATCCAGAATATGTGTTGGCTATTGGCACGTACTCCCATGTCTCATAGATTCAGGTACTTGGGTCGATTTCTGGGACCAACTTAAGTTCTGTAATGTGAAATGGTCGCAACTATCGTGAGCCGGGTTGACAGTGTTTTTCGCTCAAGGTTACATCACCCACGCCTGCAAACTGCGAAACCGATGCGCGCGAAAAAGGCGCCAATCACGAAGGAGATCGGAAATGCGAAAGACGTTGTTCCGGATTGGATGTGCACTGCTGGGCTCTTTGTTGCTGATATCGCCGGCAGCTTTGGCGCAGCAGGTGAACGTGGCGCAAGTCGCAGGACAGGTGACCGACAGCAGCGGAGCAGTAATTGCCGGCGCAACCGTGAGGATGATCGAAACACAGCGTGGCGTTGTACACACCGTTGTCACGGACAACGATGGAAGGTACGTGTTGCCCGGGTTGCCAGTTGGAGCGTACAAGTTGGAAGTACAGAAGCAGAGTTTCAACACCTACGCTCAACAGGGAATTGTCCTTCAGGTTAACGACCACGTAACTTTGAACGCCATGCTGCAGGCCGGAGCGGTGAGCCAGATCGTAGAAGTGAATGCTGGCGCGGCGATGGTACAGACCGAAACGACCTCAGTCTCCAACGTGGTGGATTCGCAGCGCATGGTCGATTTACCCTTGAACGGGAGATTTGCCACCCAGCTTATCTACACGATGCCGGCAACGGTCTCCGGCGCGACACTCACCAATGACTCTTCCGGCAGTAAGAGCTTCTTCAGTTCCGTGACGGTTGCAGTCGCGGGTGGACAGACAAACGGGACCAATTACCTGCTCGACGGTGGCGATCACAACGACACTTTCGGCAACGTAAACTTGCCGTTCCCATTTCCGGACGCACTCCAGGAATTCAGCGTTGAAACGAGTTCATTGCCTGCCCGCAACGGTCTTCATCCCGGCGGCGTAGTGAACGCAGTCACCAAGTCCGGCACCAACAGCTTCCATGGCACGCTGTTCGACTTTGACCGTGATGGCATCTTTAACGCCAAGCCGCGCGGTTTCAGCCCGACAGGCTCTCAGCAAGACGGACTACGTCGTAATCAATTTGGCGGCACCATTGGCGGACCCATAGTTCATGACAAGCTGTTTTTCTTCTCCGGATATCAGGGTACGCGGCTGAAATCGCAGGCCAATAACCTGCGAGTGAAGACGATTACGCAGGCGGCTTTGAACGGCGATTTCACTACTCTGGTTGGACCCGGCTGCACGGGAACGACGACCGGAAAAACGTTGAAAGCGCCATTCTCCGGCAATCAGGTCAACCCGGCGTCGTATGACAAGGCGGCTCTTGCCCTGTTTAGCGGGAACTACATCCCGATCTCCAGCGATCCGTGTGGCTTTATTACTTACTCATTGCCGACCATCAACAATGAAGACCAGATTATCGGCCGCGTCGACTACAACCACAGCAGCAAGCAAACGTTGTTCGGGCGCTACCTGTTTGACCAATACACTTCGCCTCCGCCGTTCAGCGCGACCAATCTGATCTACACGCAAACTCCCGGCAACTGGGAGCGCGCCCAGAGTTTCGTGCTCGGCGACAATTACACGTTTACTCCAACGTTTATAAACTCAGCTCACGTTACATTGAGCCGCCGTCGAGACAATCGCGGCGTCGATCCGCGAGATATCAATCCAACAACTTTGGGTGTAAACATGAGCCCAGCCATTCCCAACTTCCTGCTATTCAGTATTACCGGCTACTTTGGCGTTGGCTGCGGAACGTGTGCGCCGGGGCACTTCAATGTGAATACGTGGCAGGGCGCTGACGACATCGACTGGATTCGCGGCAAACACCATTTCGCTTTCGGCGCCGACTACATCCACACCCAGAACAACACTTTGACGGGATACAACGAGAACGGAACATCTAGCTTTAGCGGAAGCGTAAGCGGAGATGGCTTAGCAGACTTCCTACTCGGCAACTACAGCGGATGGGACCAGAGTCGCGCACAGCAAGTGGCTTATCGCCAGACTATGTTCTCTTTGTACGGTCAAGACACGGTTCGGCTGCTGCCTAGGCTTACGTTGATAGCTGGTGTGCGCTGGGAGCCATCGCTGCAACCGTATGACTACTTTCATCGCGGGAGTCTCTTCAATCTGGCCGATTTTCAAAACAACGTTCACAGCAGCGTCTATCCCACCGCGCCGGCGGGCATGCTGTTTTATGGTGACAAAGGCGTACCTGCGGGATTCACCAACACTCATTGGGGAAATTTCGGACCGAGAGTTGGATTGACGTGGGACCCCACAGGCTCAGGAAAACAGGTGGTGCGCGCCGGTTATGGATTGCTCTACGACTCGACGATGACCTGGTACAGCCAACGGCTCACGTCGAATCCACCGGTCGTGAACGAGATCAACATCACGACTGCGGGCTGCGGTACATTCTCAAATCCGTGGCAGAACTATTCCATCGCGAATGGTTGCGTTGCCAATTCGAATACGAACCAGAATCCTTTTCCTGGCGGGTTTACCTTCTTTCCGGGCGGCGCACAGTGGGTTTCGCTGCTGGACAGCATGCGCCCCATGTACATGCAGCAGTGGAACTTTTCCTACGAGAAGCAGTTTGCTTCCAATTGGATGGCAGGACTTTCGTATCTCGGCAGCCGCAGTCTGCATTTGCCTCTCTCCTATGATTTCAACTGGGCGCAAAACCAGCCCAGCGTTTGCGCAAAGTTCACGGGAGGATGCAGCGTGAGCAACGAGCCGCAGCGGCGCTATTTGACGCAGATTGCGACCAGTCCGACTCAAGGCGCCTCTTTATACGGCCAGTTCTACCTCGCCGACGACACCGGCAGTTCAAACTACAACGGCTTGATTGCCTCGATCCGTCATCGCTTTGCCCGCAACTTTACCTGGCTTGCGAACTACACCTATTCGCATTGTCTCAGCACCGGCGATTTCAACGGCGATCTGCGCGGTACCTATTACTCACAGCAGAACAATCCGCGCGCAGATTACGGCGCCTGCAACTTTGACGTTCGTCACATCTTCAACACATCTGCCGTAGCTTCGAGTCCTGCGATCGGCAGCGGTGCGCTCCGCTGGCTTGTCGAAGGATGGCAAGTATCGCCATCGATCCGTGCCACTTCGGGACTGCCTGCGAATGTCACTCTGGGAGCAGACAACAGCTTCACCGGCGAAGGCACCGGGATTGATCGTCCAAACCTGAATCCCGGAGTTCCCCTCTACTTGAATTCCTGGACGGTCCTAAAGGGCGGAACGTATGCCTATCAGGTGTTCAACCCGGCGGCATTCAGCAAACCAGCGGCAGGAGCGTACGGGAACGTCCCACGCGACTTTCTCCGCAACCCGGGCGCCTGGACAGTCGACCTATCTTTGACGCGAAGCTTCCCAATTCGGGAGCGACTCAAAGTAGAAGGCCGGCTCGACATGTTCAATGCGTTCAACCACTGGAATCCGGTTGCTCCGAGTGCGAACTGGGGTTCCTCCAGCTTCGGACAGGTTACGTCGGCGCCGAGTCCCTCATTTGTGCCGCAGGCGGCAACCTGGAATGATCCCCGCGTCCTTCAGCTCGCGGCGAAAGTGATCTTCTAGACCCGCCAAAAGACTTAAGCCCACGAGAGCTGCACGACAATGTAGCTCTCGTACTTTTTCTGTGAGGCGCTACACCCGTCTCACGATCCTCGAGTGGGGCTATGTGGAGTAACCAGAACCTCAGAGTAGCGGATAATGCCCAGCTGACTTACGACTTTGTCGATGTCGGGAAATTCGCTAGGCAGTCTTGGCCTGCGCAAGAGCTGAGGCAGTGATCAACTGACCAAGACAGTCATTGGGATAGTAGTGGTCGACGGTCTTCGGGGTCACCAGCTTGTGTTCGACGAACAACGCGGGAGCGACTTGACGATGGTTCAGGATGTCGAGGCTCAGCCGGATGAGGTCCTCTCCGTACCGTTCTGGGAAATAGGCCACCGAACCAACGAGTCTCGTTTTGGAAACACGAAGCTCGGCGCGCCCTTCCGGCGAGGCGTTTTGTCCCATGACGGCACAGCAATCGCTGCGTCCAGCTTCTTCAAAGGCGCGCAAGGCTCCCAGCGCACTCGGATCGTTGACGGCCGCCACCAATACATGGCGCGAATTCGATGAATGCAGATGGCGTCGCATGGCTTCGAGGCTGGTGCCGAAATTACCGTCGCCATCGAGGTAAGTAATGCGGCAGTTCTTTGCATTCGGCAGTACGAGGTTGATGCCAACCAGCGCTCCGGTCAGACGCATGCGGGGCAGGTTTCCTGCGCGCACCAGCTCCAATAGGATGATTTCGTCGACAGCGCCTTCCCAGTTTTCTTTTGACCAGCGGCCGAGATAGCGGCCACCGATCAGACCGGCTTCGTAGTTGTTGGCGCCATAGTACGTCGCTCCGGGATGGGGGATGTCGATGGCGATCATGGGAATGTTCGCTTCGCGGTATTTGGCGGCGACGATCGGAGCCACATCTTCGTCAGTCTGGAATTCGATCGCCAGATCGACCTTCTCACGCACCAGAAGATCGGCGTTGCGCTGTGCCACTTTGGCACTGTAACGATTGTCGAAACAGATCAGCTCGATGCCTTCGGCCGCGGCTGCGCGCTGCAAACTCGCGGAAACCTCTTTTGAAAACTGATAATCAGTTCCTTGCGCCGCATATCCCAGGCGATATAAGCGATGCTTCAGCGGACGCACACATGATTGATAGAGATTCGCGCCGACTTTCTCGACCAGCCCGCATTTCTCCAGCGTGTAGAGCAGACGAAAAACCATGGTCTTCGGCAGTCCGGAGCGGCTGGCGACCTCTTTGAGGGACAATGTTTCGCCGGAGCTTTGAAATGCGGTGAGCAGCTTGGAAGAGTGAACAACTGCTTTAACCAGGTAGGGATCGCGCGATTGCGTCATTGCAGCCATAACGTTGCGGACGAACTATAGCAAGAAAACCGGCAATTTGGAATTCGCTATGCGAAATTCAGCATGGGACGAGTTGAGCCGTCCCAAGCGTGCGCTTAGCCATTGGTTCGCAAAAGCAGTGATTCACGCGTGATTTCCTGCTTTTGTCCTCCTCTGAATTGCATTTCGTATTGCAAAATACAATCGTAAGCGATGAGGGCAGCGGGGGAGTTGCTCGCGGTGGTGTAAGCTCTCAGCAATCCTAAGAGGTCTGTATATGAATTCGCGGCAAACCGATCGCATTTTTCACGCGCTGGAAACGTTCCGTATCGAGGTGCCTTCGTGGGGATTTGCGAATACCGGGACGCGGTTTGGGAAATTCATTCAGCCTGCAGCGGCGACGACCATAGAAGAAAAATTCAGCGATGCCGGCCAGGTACATCGGCTGACGGGCATCTGTCCCACAATGGCACTACATGTCCAATGGGATTGTCCGAATGGTGTGAGCAGCGCCTCCGCAATCAAAGGATACGCCCAGCAGTACGGCGTGCAGCCGGGCTCAATTAATCCGAATCTTTTCCAGGATCAGGAATATAAGTACGGTTCCTTCGGCAATCCGGAAAAGGCCGTTCGCGAACGCGCGCTGCAGCACGTAAAAGAAAGCGTCGAGATTGGCCGCCGGTTGAACACCATCGATATCTCGCTTTGGTTTGCGGACGGCTCGAATTATCCCGGCACAGCAAACATTCGTGAGCGAAAGCGGTGGTTCGAGGAGAATTTGCGAGCTGCGCATAGTCAGCTAGGCCCTGACCAGCGCATGCTGGTTGAATACAAGCCGTTTGAACCGGCGTTCTATCACACTGACATTGCCGATTGGGGAATGGCGCTCCATCTGGCGCGCGCGGCAGGTCCTCAGGCGAAAGTGTTAGTCGACACCGGACATCATTACGCCGCGCAGAACATCGAGCAGATCGTGGCTTGGCTGCTGTCGGAAGAAATGCTTGGCGGCTTCCATTTCAATGATCGACGCTATGCCGATGACGATCTCACGCTAGGCTCAATCGATCCGTATCAGGTATTCCGCATTTTCCGCGAGATTATTTCCTATGAATGGGAAACAGGAAAGACTCCTGCTGTCGCGTACATGATCGATCAAAGCCACAATCTGAAAGGCAAGATCGAGGCCATGATTCAGACGGTCAGCATGGCGCAGCAGCTCTACGCGAAGGCCACGCTGGTCGACGATCGCGAACTGGCATCGGCCCAGAAGAAGTGCGATCTCATCAAAGCCGAAGGCTTGCTGCAGGACGCCTTCGCCTCTGATGTCCGTCCGGCCATTCGCGATTGGCGAATCTCAAAAGGACTGCCTGAAGATCCCATCGAAGCCTTTCGCCAGAGCGGCTACCTGGAACGCATCACCGCTGAGCGCGCTGCGAAAAATGTTGAGAGCCTCACGTCATATGCCTAGCGGCGGTCCCAAGAACTATTTGGCCTTCGACATTGGCGCCGAGAGCGGGCGCGCCGTCCTCGCGCGTCTGAGAGGCGAGACGATTGCTATCGAAGAAGTTCATCGCTTTCCCAATCAGCCGCTGCAGGAGTCAGGTTCTCTTCATTGGGATGTGAAGCGGCTGTGGAATGCCATACGCAAGGCGCTCTCAAAGGTCGATTGCGAACTGCAAGGTGTTGGGGTGGACACTTGGGGAGTCGATTACGCTCTGCTCGATGACGCAGGCGAGCTCGTTGAGAATCCATATCACTATCGCGACTCGCGGACCCGTGGCATTCCGGAAGAGGTGTTCGAGAGAGTTTCGAAACGGGAAATCTACTCGATCACCGGCATCCAGTTCATGCCGATCAACACGCTATACCAGCTCTTTGCCGAGAAGAAGCGAAGTCCCGAGGCTCTGAGCAAGGCAAAGCGGCTGCTCATGATGCCTGACCTGTTCCATTACTGGATGACCGGAAATGCAGTTTGCGAATTCACCAACGCCAGTACAACCCAAATAGTGAATGCGACCACCCGCACATGGGATTCCAGGCTTTTAGAGCGTGTGGGACTTCCATCTTCGTTGCCGGCTCCAATTGTTGAGCCTGGCACCGTGGTTGGCAAGCTACTTCCCAATGTGGGAGCAGCCAAGATCGCAGACACGCCAGTGATCGCTCCGGCCACGCACGATACAGGATCGGCGGTCGCCGCGATTGCCGCACGCGAAGGAACGGCGTTTATCAGCTCTGGGACATGGTCGCTGGTCGGAATCGAAGTAGACGCTCCTGTCGCTTCGCCCGATGCGTTGCAGATGAATTTCAGCAACGAAGGTGGGGTAAATGGCACAACCCGACTTTTGAAGAACGTGATGGGACTGTGGATGCTTCGTTGCTGCCGGGAATGCTGGTCTCAATCTGGGAATGAATCCAATTATGAGCAGCTCACACAGTGCGCATCCGGCGAACCTGCGTTTGCGAATTTGGTCGATCCAGATGACGAATCGTTTCTCGCTCCCAAGAACATGTGCGTCGCGATCGACGAATTTTGTACGCGAACTCATCAACCAAAGCCAGTGACTCCGGCCGGATATACCAGAACCATACTTGAGAGTCTGGCGCTCAAATACAGCAGAGTGATTGCAGAGCTTGAGCAGCTTACCGGCGATCGCATTGAACAAATCCGAATCATCGGCGGCGGGTCGAAGAATCGACTGCTGAATCAGTTCACAGCGGACGCAACCGGCAGGCGAGTGCTCGCTGGTCCAGTCGAGGCCACTGCTTTGGGTAACGCTGCAGTCCAGATTCTCGCCACTGGCGCCGCGGCTTCGCTGAAACAAGTCCGAGCGATGATCGAACGCTCTTTCCCCGTCGAGATCTTCGAGCCGCGTGACACGGACCGGTGGACGAAGGCCGCCGAGCGCTTCCAGCACTATCGAGATACGGTTTATGCCTGAGACAACAGAAATTACTCTTCTTAAGGATTTATGGGACCAGCGCGAGGCCAAGCGGCTCGACGATAACCAGCTTGCGCTTTTACGCTATCGCTCGAATCTTCTCGGCGCGGATTTGCGCATCACTAACTTCGGCGGGGGCAATACAAGTTCCAAGATGGAACTACCCGATCCCTTTACCGGCAAGCCTGTGCACGTGCTGGCAGTCAAGGGCAGCGGCGGCGACATCGGATCAATCAAAGAGTCCGGCTTCGCGCTCCTCTATCTCGATCGTCTCGGAAGCCTGAAAGAGCTTTATCGCGGAGAAGAGTTCGAAGACGAGATGGTCCGCTACTATCCGCTTTCGGCTTTTGGCGACAACAAAGTCGCTGCGTCGATCGATACACCGCTGCACGCATTCATTCCCTATGACCACGTTGACCATCTTCATCCCGACTGGGCGATTGCCATCGCGGCAAGCGCCAACGGCAAGCGCAAGCTGGAAGAGTTCAATCGGGAGTTCGGAAGAAAGATTGTTTGGCTGCCGTGGCAGCGTCCAGGTTTTGAATTGGCGCTGATGCTTGAGGCTGCAGTGAAGAACAATCTCGGCGCTGAAGGAATCCTCCTTGGGAGCCATGGACTGTTCACCTGGGGACGGACGCAGCGCGAGTGCTACTTGAACAGCATTCAGACGATCGACGAAATGGGTCAGTTCGTTCAAAGACATCAGGAGCGCAAAGGCTTATTGTTCGGCGGACTGTACCATCATGCTCTCAAAAACCGGCGAGATATTGCCGTACAGATTTTGCCGACATTGCGGGGAACGGTCTCGTCGCAGCGTCGGATGATTGCCCACTACAACGACCACGAAGATGCACTGGCTTTTGCCGGCTCGAAGTGGTCACAAGATCTCGCTGCTTTGGGGACAAGCTGTCCCGATCACTTCCTGCGCACGAAGATCTGCCCGATGTTCGTGAATTGGAATCCCGCTGACGAGAGCGTGAGCACGCTAAAGTCGAGAATTGCCGAGCAGGCGGTCCAATATCGTGGTGAATACAAGAAGTACTACCAGGAGGGGGCTGTAGCGGACTCTCCAAAGCTGCGCGATCCCGATCCTTCGGTCGTCATCGTTCCCGGTGTGGGACTGTTCGGATTCGGGAAGAACAAAAAGGAAGCTCGCATTACGACAGAGTTCTTCATCAATGCCATTCACGTGATGGCAGGAGCCAATGCCTTGGACGAAGGAGAAGTCCGAGGCGAACTGCCGCAGGCTCGCCGACCAGAGCAGTCCAGCCGGTTTACGCAATGTCGGAACTATGTTGCTCTTCCTCGCTCAGAGGCCTTCCGGATTGAATATTGGCTGCTCGAAGAAGCCAAGCTGCAGCGTATGCCCGCGGAAGCCGAATTTAGCCGCAAGATCGCGTTGATCGTGGGCGGAGCAAGCGGAATCGGCAGGGAAGTCGTTCTATTGCTGGCCAAGAAGGGTGCGCACGTTGTGGTTGCCGACGCCGACGCAAGCGGCGCCGCGAAGGTCGCGCAGGAGGCGTCCACCCTCTCCTCATCTGAGTTGGTGGCGCACACCCAGGTAGATCTCGGGTCCGCTACGAGTCTTCAGCACGCGATTCGGTTCACGACGCTCCAGTTCGGCGGAGTGGATTTGATCGTTAACACGGCAGCGATTTATCCCGTGCCAGGCGAAAGCGGCGAGCTAACGCCGGAGCAGTGGGGAAGGACCTTTCTAGTAAACCTGACTGGTAATCATTTGCTCGCGCGGGCAGCCGAATCGACTTTCAAGGATCAAAAGCTTTCGGCAGCTGTCGTTCTCACCAGTTCCGCCAACGCCGTAGTTCCTAAAAAGGGAAGCGAAGCCTACGATGTGAGCAAGGCAGCGCTCAATCACCTCATTCGCGAGTTGGCCATCGGGCTCAGTCCGCATGTACGCGTGAATGGAATTGCTCCGGCTACAGTGGTCGCGGGCTCCACGATGTTCCCACGCGATCGCGTGATGCAATCGCTGCGCAAATACAACATTGCGTTTTCGGAATCCGAGAGCACAGAAGAGTTGCGGGACAAACTTGCGGATTTTTATGCGCAGCGCACACTAACGAAAAGGCCGATTCTGCCAACCGATTGCGCCAACGCGATCGTGTGGCTGCTCAGCGATCAAAGCGGTAAGACCACAGGCCACATTATTCCGGTGGACGGCGGTTTGACGGAGTCATTCCTGCGCTGATGGGATTCCCAATTCGGAAGCACCTACGAGGCCACAGTTCATGAAGCGGGTCTGTTTCGTGTTGCAAGTAAAACCGAATCGCCTGGAGGAATACAGGCAGCGTCATCGCGCCGTCTGGCCCGAGATGCAGGAAGCCCTGCACGAGTCCGGCTGGAGGAATTACTCGCTGTTTCTACGGCCTGATGGCTTGCTCGTTGGCTACTTCGAAACCGATGATTTTGAACGAGCGCGCGCCGAGATGGCCAAACGTGATGTAAACAAAAGATGGCAGCGCGAGATGTCCGGCTTTTTCGTGCAGTCGGAGGGCCTGACTCCCGATCGCGCCATGGATCCGCTGGAGGAGGTATTTCATTTGCAAATGGAGACTACCGAGAATGTCCATTCGTCTTAAGCGGCGAACGTCGAAGAAATCCATCGCTGTTCTGCAGTTGGCGCTCTGCGCGATTGTTCTGACGTTTGCTCCGCAGGCGCACGCGAAGCATCAACAGGACGCAATCAAAGAATTCAGCAACTGGCCGTCGGGGACTTCACCGGAAAAGATCGGTAAACGCGTTGCGGAACGCTACGTGGCGAGCGACTACATCAATCTGCATCGCCATCCGCCGACGCCAACGATCATTTATCCCGAGGTATGCACCTGGTATGGAGCGCTCACATTTGCGCAGCTCACGCACGATACCGATCTCACGCAGCGGCTCATCAAGCGCTTCGAGCCTCTATTTGGCGATAAGGCTTCGCTGATTCCCAAACCGAACCACGTTGACAATACCGTTTTCGGGACCGTCCCACTCGAAATTTATATTGAAACTAAAAATCCGAAGTATCTCGAATTGGGAAAGTCAATTGCGGACGCGCAGTGGCAGGATCCAACGCCGGACGGTCTGACCAGCCAAACGCGCTATTGGATCGATGACATGTACATGATCACCGAGGTCGAAGTGCAGGCCTATCGCGCAACCGGAGACCGAAAGTACCTCGATCGAGCCGCGCACGAGATGTCGGTTTACCTCGACAAGCTCCAGCAGCCGAACGGCCTCTTCTATCATGCTCCTGATGTTCCATTCTTCTGGGGACGCGGCAACGGCTGGGTTGCTGCCGGTATGACGGAGCTTCTGCGCTCCATGCCGCAAGATCATCCGGAACGAGCGCACATTCTCAGCTCCTACCGGAAGATGCTGGCTACGCTCCTCAAGTACCAGAATCAGGACGGCACGTGGAACCAGCTCATCGATCATCCCGAGGCATGGCCGGAAACTTCATCGACAGGCATGTTTACCTTCGCGATGATCACCGGCGTAAAAAACGGCTGGCTGGACAAGAAGACATATGCTCCCGCCGCGCGCAAGGCATGGCTCGGGCTGGTTCACTACATCGACGCGAATGGAGATATCAGCAACGTTTGTGAAGGTACGAACAAGAAAAACGATCTGAATTACTATCTGACCCGAGCCCGCAATACCGGCGACCTGCATGGAGAGGCGCCGATTCTTTGGTCGGCATCGGCTCTGCTGAGGTAAGGCAACTTCACTTTCTGGAAACGCAGGTAGCGCACGCGGCCGGGACTCCACTCATGAGCTTCGATACATCACTCGTTCGGGCCGACCGGATCAACAAATCCTACGAAGGCGTGCGCGCGCTCCGAGATGTCTCGTTTGAACTGTGGGCTGGCGAGGTCCATGCCCTCGTAGGCGAGAATGGAGCGGGAAAGTCGACGTTAATCAAGACCATTACTGGCGCGATCCGGCCTGATAAAGGCACGATCTTCGTTCGCGACCAGCCAGTTCATGATCATTCGCCGCGGCGCGCAAAAGAACTTGGCATTGCCGCAATCTATCAGCAGCCGGCATTGTTTCCTGCCTTGAGCGTCTCCGAGAACCTTGCGCTCGGACTCGAGGAGCAAACCTTCTGGACGCGAGTCCACTGGCCCGCTCGCCGAAAGCGCGCTCGTAAACTGCTCGCAAGAGTTGGAGCGAATATCGCGCCCGAAGCGGAGGCCGGGACGCTCAGCATGCCGGAGCAGCAATTAGTCGAAATCGCTCGCGCGATCGGAGCTGATGCCCGCGTGCTCATCATGGACGAGCCCACGGCGTCGCTGTCAGATCGGGAAACGGACAATCTTTACGGAGTTATTCGACAGCTTCGGCAGCAGGGAGTCGGCATCATCTACATCTCGCATCGGCTCGAGGAACTCACGAAGATCGCCGATCGAGTGACCGTATTGCGTGACGGCCAGGTGATCGAGACACGGAGCATGGCGGGAATTAGACGCGAAGAGCTGATTCGCTTGATGGTCGGCCGGGAACTCGCGACGGTATTCCCCAAGCGGGCAACTGCTCCGAGCAACGTCGCTCTCGAATTGCGAAATCTCTCTTGCGAGACTGCAGGAGTTCGTAATGTGGACCTCACGGTGCGTGCGGGCGAGATCGTCGGCCTCGCCGGTCTGGTTGGATCGGGCAGGACCGAGCTTGCCCGAACGATCTTCGGGCTCACTCCTGCGGATTCCGGAGAGATTCGATTGAAGGGAAAAGCGATCGAGATTGGAAATGCGGCCGATGCTATCGCCTCGGGTCTCGCATACGTCCCAGAAGATCGCCGGAAACACGGAGTGATCCCGGAACTGCCGATCTCCTGTAACGTAACCCTCGCAATTCTTTCAAGGCTTTCGCGCGGCGGATCGATCGATTTTGCACAGGAGACTCGCATTGCCAGCGAATACCTTCGCCGACTCCGAATCAAGGCTCCTTCGCTGCACACATCCGTGGGTACTCTTTCGGGTGGTAATCAGCAGAAGGTTGCGCTGAGCCGCTGGCTCGCGGCGAATCCATCCGTTTTGATCCTGGATGAGCCGACCCAGGGAATTGATATTGGCGCGAAAGCCGAGATTCATGCGCTCATCGGCGATCTCGCCGCGCAAGGCATGGCCGTGCTTATGATTTCCTCGGAGTTACCGGAGATCCTGGGCATGAGCGATCGCATTGCTGTAATGCACGCGGGTCGGGTTGTCGGCGTTCTCGATCGCGCAGAAGCAACGCAAGAGAAGATCTTGAACCTGGCGCTCGGCCATTCGGCTCAGAACGACCCTTTGCTGCGCGAGCCTAGCCAATGAATTTTCGTCAGATACTCAGCCGAGGCAAACGCGAGCTCCCCTGCGTAATCGCCTTTGCGGTTCTTCTGCTGGCGCTTGCTTTGCGAGCTCCTGACTTCTTCGACGCGCAGAATCTGCGCGATCTGCTCGTCAATACGGCTCCTACTCTGATCGTGGCGCTGGGAATGACAATTGTGATTCTCACCGGCGAGATCGATATCTCCGTTGGGTCGCTCTTCGCGGTGTGCAGCGTGGCGCTTGGATGGCTGGCAAAAGCCGGCGTTCCCATTCTTGTACTTCCGCTGGTGGCGCTCGCGATCGGAGCCATTCTCGGCGCATGCAACGGTTGGCTGGTCGCCCGCGTGGGAATGCCTTCCATCATCGTTACCCTCGCGACCTACATTGCCTGGCGCGATGGCTTGCTTTGGATTACACAGGGCGCATGGGTGCAGAATCTGCCGGCAGGATTCCAATGGTTTGGATTCTCGCAGCGCGTCGGGGAAACGCTGATCGTTGGTTTTGCGCTGATCCTGCTGATTGTTTTCGCAGTTGCTCTGCGTCACCTAAGCGGAGGACGAGCTGTGTACGCCGTAGGCTGCGATCGCGAAGCTTCTCGGTTGGCAGGTATTGATCCGCGCAGCATTGTCTTCGGCAGCTTCGTACTGATGGGCGCTCTTACTGGTCTGGCGGCTCTCCTCAACGCGATAAGATTTTCGGCGATTCCCAGCAACCTCGGTACCGGCCTCGAGCTAAAGGCCATTGCGGCTGTCGTGGTCGGCGGCGTCTCCATTACAGGAGGACGCGGAACCGTGATTGGCGCCCTTTTCGGAACAGCGCTGCTCGGCAGCATCGGAACTGCACTGGTGTTTGCCGGAATCAATCCATTCTGGGAAAAAGCAATTCAAGGCGCGATCATTCTCACCGCAGTCTTTGCCGATGCGGCCGTAAGCAGAATCCAAAAGCATGTCCACCTCGACTTCTCCCGCGCCGGAAGCGCCTGAGCGCTCGGTGCCGCTGCATCGCCGCTTGTTCCCAAACGGGGAATGGGCGCTGCTCGTCGTTCTGGCGTGCGAATGTCTCGTCTTCGGACTCGTCTCGGACAATTTTGTTACGGTTGCGAACTTGTTCGAGATCGTTCGGCTCAGCGTTGAACTCGGCCTGCTCGCGCTGGCGCTTACCCCAATCATCATCACCGGCGGAATCGATCTTTCGGTTGGGTCAGCGCTGGGCCTGTGCGCCGTAGTATTGGGAGCGCTCTGGCGCGATGCTCATGTCCCACTTTGGGCAGCCAGCGTTCTGACGCTCATGGTCGGCTGCGGGTGCGGGTTGCTGAACGGCGCTCTTGTCGGCGGCCTGAACCTGCCATCGCTCATCGTCACGCTAGGAACCTATTCTCTCTACAGGGGAATTGCGGACGGCCTAACGCGCGGCATAGAAAACTACTCCGGATTCGGGCACAAGTTTCTCTTTTTTGGACAAGGCTACATCGCCGGGGTCCTACCTCCGCAGTTGCTGGTGCTGGCCGTTGCAGCCCTTGCAACTGCATGGGTTCTACACCGTAGCGCGTTTGGTCGGACTCTGTATGCAATTGGATTTTCGCCGGATGGATCGCGATTCGCAGGTATACCCGTGCGTCGGCGACTCACGCTTATCTATGTCGCATCGGGATTTGCCTCCAGCCTGGCTGCAATCATCTATGTGGCGCATGTCGGCCAGGCGAAGTCCGACGCCGGCACTGGTTATGAGCTAACTGCGATCACCGCAGTCGTGCTCGGCGGAGCGTCGATTTTTGGCGGGCGCGGGACGGTGCTCGGTACCATTCTGGGCTTGTACGCTCTCGTCGTTCTGCAAAACGGATTGCGGCTGGGAGCAATGCCGGCGGAATTCACCGGCGTTTTAACTGGCGTACTGCTGTTAGCGACCGTCGCACTGCACGGAGTGCGACGCTGGCGTCCGCCGCGCCCTGTTCACGCGGAAGAAACTGAAGAGAAGGAGTTCCATTTGAAAAACTGGCAAGTCGCGGTTCTCAGCGGCGTAATGCTGATCTGTGCCTTGATTGTCGCCGGCAGCAATTGGGCACTGGTGCGTTCGATTCGCCAGCAGCTTCAGCATGGGGCTGCTGGGTCTTCATCGACGCAAAGCTCTGTGGGCCGCAAGCTCACGATTGCCATGATGCCGAAGGCAAAGGGAGATCCGTACTTCATCAGTTGCGAGAAAGGCGCCGAAGAGGCCGCGCGCGAACTCGGAGACGATCTGATTTGGGACGGCCCTACGGATCTCGATCCCGCAAAGCAGAACGAAGTAGTTGAAGCCTGGATCACTCGCGCCGTCGATGCAATTGCAGTAAGCGTCGAAAACAAGCAGGCAATCTCCACCGTGCTGCGCAAAGCACGAGCACATAGCATTCGCGTCCTTGCCTGGGATGCCGACGCCGAGCCGGATGCGCGCGATTTCTTCGTGAATCAAGCCACTCCGCAGGGAATCGGATACACGCTCACCGATGAAGCGGCACGTATTCTCAACGGCAGCGGTGACTTCGCCATCATCACCGCGAGTCTTACGGCCGCAAATCAGAATGAGTGGATCAAATACATCAAGGAGCGTCTGCAGCGCTATCCCAAACTGAAACTGGTTACGATTCAGCCCAGCGAGGGAGATCGCGATCGCGCGTTCGCCGAAACGCAAAACGTTCTCAAGGTATATCCGAACGTGAAACTCATCATGGCCATTGCCGCTCCTGCAGTGCCGGGCGCGGCGGAAGCCGTGAAGCAATCCGGCCGCAAGGACGTAAAAGTGACTGGCCTGTCGTTGCCCAATATGTGCAAGCCTTACATCAAGGACGGAACGATTGAGAGCATCGTCCTCTGGAACACGAATGACCTCGGATATTTAACAGTTGAAGCGGCCGACGCGCTCGTTCGCGGAAGACTAAAGCATGGCGACCATCAATTCCAGGCAGGCCGGCTGGGAACCATTCAAGTGGAAGGGGACCAGATCATGTTGGGTAAGCCATTTGTCTTCAACAAGAGCAATATCGATCGGTTCGACTTCTAGATCAGAGCTGTTAGAACTGGGAATGCGCGCTACCGATGACGGGTGCTCCGAAGCCAACTTTATCGTTTGCTCTTCTTGGCAGATTTTGTTTTAGGTTTCTTTGCCGCTGGTTTTGAGGCGGTTTTCTTCGCACGCTTAGTCCTCTTTGGCTCTGGTTTCTTTGCAGTCGGGGTCGCGACTGCTTTGGCTTCAACCTTCGCAGGCGCGGTCTTCTGATGCGCAGGCGCAGCAACTGCCGCGGCTTGAGCCTGCAGCTTTGCTGGAGCTGCCTCTTTCTTGGCAACCTTTGGTGGTTTCGCCTGCTGTAGTGCTGGCGCAGCCTGCGCACTCGGAGCTGTTTGTTCGGGCGCGGCCGGTGCGGCTGCTGCAGCGGCTTTCGCAGCAACTTTCTTCTTGCCTCGGCCGCGACGCGTAGGAGTTGGCGGCGCAACCGGCAACGGCGGCTGATGCGGCTCAAGAAACTTCACTATCTCCGCTTCTGTTTTCAGCTTGCCGTCGAGCATGAGAAAGAACATCTCTTCCAACAGCTTCTGGTAGACGGGAAGATCCGGAGTGATGCGCATCTCCGTCATCTTGAGCAGCGGCATCTTCTGGCGGTACTGCGGCCATTTCGTGAGAAATGCTTTGATCTTCTGCTCGACCGCGGACTGCCGCGTCGTTATATCGAGAAAAAGAATTAGCTCCGGACGCGTGGCCATCAGAAGTTTCCAGGTAGCAGAAGGCGCAGCGTACTCTTTCGAGAGCAATCGCTTGGCCAGGTCCTTGGCGTCGTCTTCGATATTGCGCCACTGCTCGACGAAGTGCTGGCGCGGCAAGAGCTTCTGCATCGCATGCACTTCTTTATCGCCCATTTTCCTGGTGAGGAAGTACATGCGAGCGGCAGCCGGATCCGATTGCACTCCGATATCCGTGAGCTGCTGACGAGTCTTTTGCAGCGCCGTGAGTCCGGCGGTATCGACTTTCGCGGTCGTCCAGGCGGGGAAGAGGATTTTCATCCAGCCTTCCTTCTCGAAGGCTTTCATCACTGCGACAGGGTCGTCTTCATGCGCGATTTGTTCGATCTCGTAGCCGATCGCACGATTGGAGATGTATTCGAGGTAGTTGTTCTCTTTCGCGGCATCAAAGCGGGCTTGCGTGCGCTCTTCGAGAGTCCAATGAAAGCGCGTCATCAGACGTAACGCGCGCAACATGCGCGAAGGTTCTTCGAGAAAGGCGTAGTTCTGAAGAATGCGCAGGTGTTTGGCCTCGAGATCGGCAACCCCGTTGAATGGATCCATCAATAGCCCGCGTGAGCCGGGATTCAGCGACAACGCCATCGCATTGACAGTGAAATCCCGGCGGCGGAGGTCCTCGTTTATGGTTTCGAACGTCACCTCGGGCTTTCCCGGTTTGGGATAGCTCTCGGAGCGCGCGCTGGCAATCTCTGTCCGCACGTGATTGGGAAAGAGGACATAAAGGATGTGCATGTCCTCGTCACTTCCCTGAATAATGGCGCCGATTTTTTGCAAGTCTTTCTGCAGCTTGAGGACGTTGCCCTGGACGGTAAAGTCAAGGTCCCGGATTGGGAATCCGCTGATGATGTCGCGCACCGCGCCGCCGGTGAGATAGACGTTCATCTCGTAGGCGCGCGCGATCTCCTGCACTTGTCCCACGACCTGGAGTTGCGCCGGAGATAACCGGCTCTCCATCATGTATATGTAGTCAGCCATTCTGGTAGTTCGTTGTCCCTGGACGGCAGGATTTCCGCGAGCCAATAGCCCAGACTGCCAATCCGGAAGGACGAGCTTGGGACCGGCAGGCCCGGATACCGTAAGCCAGTAAGTCCCTGCAGCACAGACACTTAGCCCGATGCGAGACCCGAAAGGTCACGGCAAACTTAGAACAATATCACAGCCGTTGACAAGTTGGCTACTATTCGCCTCCTCACGACACACCTGACTGGTAAACATGCGAGAATCGGCGTTCAGGCTCTGGCTCCATGCCCTCGACGCACAAGAAAGTAATCGTCCGCAAGATGGACCGCGACACCCTCACGGGATACGTTTCCGGCAGCCATTTTGTCTCGGACGGAAAGCTGGAGTTGCTCACGCAGTCGGGCAAAGTCATCTTTATCGATTTGCGCGAAGTCAAAGGCGTCTATTTCGTGCGGGATTTCGCCGATACCGAGTCGCTCGGCCGCAAGACGTTCACTACCCGCCCACGCTCCGAAGGTCTGTGGGTGAGGATCGAATTCATCGACAACGACATCCTCGAAGGCTTGATGCCCAACGATCTCACCCAGATCACGGGCGACGGCTATCTCGTCATTCCGCCCGACACACGCTCAAACACTCAACGGATCTTCGTGCCGCGCGCGGCGCTTTCGTCGCTAACCGTGCTGGCGGTAATCGGCGGAGCAGTCCGTAAACGCCGCGAGGCCAGAGATACCGGTCAGGTGCCGATGTTCGGAGAAGAAGCTGCCGGAACCTAGTCGTCGTCCAGCGCTTCGACACAAGGAACAGCGAACAATACAGGGAAGGTTTTCGAATCCGCATGGAATTTCATCAAAATCTGCCCAAAATTCGCAAATTTGATTTCGAACCAGGGAAAATGGAGTGACCCCCAAAAGTGAGACAGAGGAGAATATCCCTATCTACAGCGAATGGAGAGTAGATGAGGCGATATCGACGATGGACGATAGAGGAGAAGCGTGCGGCAGTGGAGCGCATGAGCTACTGCGGGCATAAGGAGTTAGCGGCCGAGATCGGCATTCCTCAGCGGCAGTTGTATAGCTGGCGGAGAGATGTGGAGCGTTGGCAACTGGGGCAGGTGGGAGCAGAGCAACGATTGACGCTGGAGCAGCGGCTGCAGCGGGAGAATCAGCGACTGAAGCAAGCCTTGGCAGGCAAGGTGGTGGAAGTGGATTTCTTGCGCGGTGCCTTGCGCAGAATCGAGGCTCGACGCCAGCACAGCAACGCCGCTGGCGAGACTGCATC
>DASTZZ010000115.1 GCA_035764005.1 Terriglobales bacterium | reverse complement strand
GGCAGAGTCTCTTCGATGAGCAGGCGCTGAACCTTCTGTCCTTGCGGGCCAGTCTGATGCGTGACCAACTGCATGCCCAGAATCTTGCCTGCAAGTCCGGCGGCTTCGTCGGCGGTCTTGGCCAGCTTCACGCCTCCACCTTTGCCGCGTCCGCCGGCGTGGATCTGGGCTTTCACAACAATGCCCTTTGCTCCCGCCGCGAGCAGCCGCTTGGCGGCCTCGAATGCTTCATCTTTGGTGGTGGCCATCTCGCCGCGCGGCACCGCGACGCCGTATTTCGCGAGAATGCCCTTAGCTTGGTACTCGTGAATTTTCATGTAATGGAAAAAGAGGAAGGAACACTATGCGGTCCCGACCACATGAAGAAAACTCACGATTTTATAGGACGGGTCTGTGGACGAGCAAACAGCGCAGCTGGATTCTTTCTGTCATTCCGAACGGATGCTCACGCGTTGTTTGCGTGAGCAGGAGTGAGGAATCCCTAGGGACTGCATGAACTCTTAACGAAGACAT
This sequence comes from Terriglobales bacterium, assembly GCA_035764005.1. Classification (NCBI taxonomy): domain Bacteria; kingdom Pseudomonadati; phylum Acidobacteriota; class Terriglobia; order Terriglobales; species Terriglobales bacterium. The sequence goes on along the minus strand of DASTZZ010000115.1, from coordinate 146,056 downwards.
CCAAGAATCGGTGGCGATTCCTCACGCCAAACCAGGCGTTCGGCATGACAGCAAAGAACACGAGCTCTAACGTCAACATCTAACCCAACCATGTGGAAGCAGTATCGTGGGCTGGTATTTCTCTTTTTCGGAACAGCTCTGCTGCTGTATATCGCGTGGGTGCTCAGGCGCGCGCTGCTGCTGATTTATGTGAGCGTGCTGATGGCAGTGCTGCTCGCGCCAATCGTTGCGCATATCCGAAAGTTGCGAATCAGGAAGTGGCGGCCAAGCCAGGGGGCTGCAGTGGCCATTCTCTTTCTTGGAGTAATTGCGCTTGTCGGTATTGCGCTCATCTACTTCGTCCCTCTCGTGGCAAGGGACCTGAAGGGTATCCAGCAGGTCTGGCCCAAGCGCATGGATGAGCTGCAGAGCTGGATCCATCACTACATTCCCATGATTCACATCACCAGCCAGCAGATCAACTCGTATATCCATCAGTTCATCGGCCAGAACATGCAGCCGAAAAAAATGACCAAGCTGGTGATCGAGGTCGGAACCGTGCTGCTGGCATCGGCGTATTTCATGATCGACGGGCGGCAATCGATCGCCTGGGCCGTGTCACTGTTTCCCTCCGACAAACAGCAGCGCGTTGAAACGACGCTCCTCCGCGGTGGACGCCATATGCAGCGCTGGCTATCGGGCCAGGCGATTCTCATGCTGATTCACGGCTGCTCTGCGCTGATCGTATTTGGTCTGCTGCACATGCAGTTCTTCTACGCTCTGGCGCTCTTTGCGGGAATCATCAACATCATTCCGGTGCTCGGACCAGTGATTACGGTGATCGTCGCCGGACTTCTTGCTGCCGTACATTCAGTCGGAAAGCTTTTGGGCGTAGTGATCTTTTTCGTCGTCTACCACAACGTCGAGAACAGCGTGCTCAATCCGCGCATCATGGAATCGAAGGTAAAAATTCCTGCGGTGACAATCGTTGTCGCGCTGATCATCGGAGAGGCATTTGCGGGAATCGTGGGAATGCTGATCGCAGTTCCGTCAGCAGTACTGATTTCCGTGCTGATTGACGAGTACATCTCTTCGGGCAAAAGCGATGTACTGGTGATTGGGGAAGAGGAGAGCAAGGCAGCGTGAAAAGGGGCAATAGGCGATAGGCAATAAGCAATAGGCGAGAAGCGAAGCAAAAGCCTATTGTGAGTAAAGGTAAGAAGCGGGCGGCAACGATTCGCGTTGGGGGGAAGTGCTCTTTGGGGTCGTTTTGCCTTTGCCTATTGCCTATTGCTTGTTCTCACTTCTTCTTCAACGCCTCCAACTCATCCAAGGTCCTCGGCCAATCGGAGCCCAGCAGGCGCGAGAGACTGCGATCGGCGAGAACCTTCCCGCCGGTCTGGCAGCGAGCGCAGTAGTTGGTCTCATTATCGGCGTAGCGAATGCGCAGAATCTTTTCGCCGCATCTTGGACATGGTTTGCCGTAGCGGCCGTGCACGGCCATGTCTTCACGAAAGGCGGTTACCTTTTCGGGAAATTTGGTGGTTGCGTCGGACTGCAGGCGAGCGATCCATAGCTCCAGCGTCTCGCGCGTGGCGGTAAACAGACGCTGCCATTCATCTGGTTTGAGCTTTTGTGTCAGCGCTATAGGCGACAGTCGCGCTGCGTGCAGGATTTCATCGGAATAGGCATTGCCGATTCCACTCAAAACGCGTGGATCGGTGAGCGCTCGTTTGAGCGTGCGATTCTCGGCCGCAAGTGCAGCCCGAAAGCTCTCGAAGTCGCTACTGAAGACGTCAATGCCTCCGGGATCGTGCGTTTGCAATCCCTCATCACCAGCGACTACGTGCAGCGATGCGCGCTTTTTCGAGCCAGCTTCCGTAAGCACGAGCGAGCCATTCGGGAAATCAAACGCGGCGAGGTTCTGGCGCCCTCCGAGCTTGGCATCCGCAGGGCGCCAATGCAGGCGACCGGCGATCATCAGGTGCAGCACCAGCCACAGGCCGTCGTCGAATCCAAGGGAGATGCGCTTGCCAATGCGGCGCAGTTCACGGACGGTGCGTCCCTCTACTTCTTCGATCCGCGGTTGCGCTGTGCGCAACAAAAAGGGACTGGCAATGCGAACGCGCTGAAGCTGCTGCCCAACGATGCGAGGCTCAAGCGCGCTGATATATGCAAGGATATCGGGCAGCTCAGGCATTCAGTGCAGAAACGGGAATCACCTATGCTCGGATCACGTGCACTTCAAGATACTCGGCGGGAATGAGCGTAGATCCGTCCTTCGCCTGGTTCTGCTCAGTCCACATGTGCACGAGGTCGGCAGCCAGGGCGGCTTGTCCATTGGAATCGAGGCGTGAGAATGCCACCTTCGTTGGTCCAAAGTATGTCCGAAAGAGCTGCACGACTTCAGCGGCCGCAAAAGGAAAGACAAAATCGCAGGCGCGTCGCGTGCACGTAATCTGTCTTGCGCCATTGCCGAATCGCTGTCGGACAACACTCTCGTCTCCCCATAAAGACGGAGCAGGTATGCCGGGCGGTGGAGGGACGTGCTTTGCTGTCGTCTTGAACATCTGTCCCGCAAAGCCGGTGGGCGTCCAATTACCCATTGCGATGGTACCGCCCGGACGACACACGCGCAGAAACTCGGCAGCAACGCGCTCGGGGCGTGGAGCAAACATCGCTCCGAAGACGCTGATAACCACATCGAATGAGGCGTCGGGAAAACTCAACTGCTCAGCATCGCCTTCGCGAAATTCAGCGGTGACACCAGCTTCTTGAGCGCGTTGGCGCGCCTGCGCAAGAAGGTTCGAGGCGATATCCACCCCAGTCACCTTCGCTCCCTTTTGCGCAGCGGGAATAGCGGTATTGCCGGTTCCACACGCAACATCGAGTACGCGTGTCCCCGGTTTGAGCTGCAGATGCTCGACGAATTCCTGCTCGGCAGCTTCGGCGTAGCGAGCGATGACGCCAAAGTCGCCCGCCATCCATGTATCGCGCATTCTGGCTTTCAGGCTGTTAATGTCAGGAGCGGCTGTTCCCATGCGGAACATCATACGCCGGACAGCAATTTCCTTCTTCAGACGATGCGGACAGGATCGAAGCTGGAGGGCACGGCGTCGGCCCTTTGTTATCAACGAATTCTTTGCCCGGAAACGCGGTACAATCCACTCGTTTCCCAAAAATAACTTTGCCAGGTACATGTCCTTTCGGACACGTACTTCGGTTATCTCTTTGTAGTCAGGTAAACCCGCCATCATTTACGGCAAGAGGCTGCATGTCTTCACCCACAGCCGGCGGTAAAACCATCCTCTGCGTCGACGACACTGCGTACGTCTTGCAGATGCTGGACATGTTCCTGACCGCCGTTGGATACCGCGTTCTAACCGCTCCGAATGGACGCGCGGCACTGGAACTCGCGGCGACTTTTGCGCTGAATGCAGCCGTGCTCGATTATGAGATGCCCGACCTTTCCGGGCTGGAAGTAGCCCAGATTCTCAAGCGCGAGCACCCCGGGCTGCCGATTTTGATGTACTCAGCTCATCCGCAGGAAGAAAAGGTCAAGAGCGCCGGAGTAGTTGATGTCTATGTGCAGAAGGAACAGCCGCAGGCGCTTGTAATGGAGCTTACGCGTCTGCTCGGAGACGCGCCTCCCGTTTTGGTACGCAGGCGCTATCCCCGCTTTTCCGTTTCTTCGGAGTTTACCCTCCGTCCCACTAGCCGTGAGAAAGCGGAGGCGGTTACCCTTCGCGGCAAATTGACAGATTTGGCCGAGGGCGGGTGCGGTGGTGACCTCGATACCGCGATCTTGCCGGGAGAACTTGTTGCACTCGATATCGGCGTTCCCAGGTGTGACTTGAAAGTAAAACTCAACGCTCGCGTGCGCTATCGCAACGCCGCGTCACACGGCTTTGAGTTCGTCGATGTCACGGCAACCCAGCATCAGAACCTGCGGCGCTGCCTCGATGTGCTGGCCACCACCCGCTGAGCGTAGAAGTCACAGGCTCTTGCACCAGCGCTTTACTTTTTCTGCTGCAATTTCTTCAAATCCAGCATGAGCGTTCGAGCCTCCGTGTGCATTAGCCCTTGCGCAGTGGTGGTAACGTCGTTGCCGCGGAAATTGGCGGTGCCGTCAAGGGCAGGTGTGAAGACATCCGGTTGGAAGACTTTAACATTGGCGACAATTTCCACGCGGCCATTCCCATTCCCACCGACGCCGCCCATGCCGCCTCGATTGAGAACCCTGCCAAGCTTTTGTCCAACGCTGGCAGTTTTGAAATCGGTGATCTCGGTGAAGACAATGTAATCGCAGCCCTGTCGTTTGGCCTGCTCATTCGCCGCGTCGCGATCGTTGGGATCGGCGGGCAGGATCACTGCGCGTCCGCCGAGGAAGTTCACTTCATTGGCGAGTTCCTGCTGCAAGCCTTCAACCGAGAAGGACTGGTCGGTGCTACTGGTGACCTGCGTGATTCCGATTTTCAGAACGCCGGATTTCTCGTTTGTGGTTGCATGGGTCGCTCCCGCGACCACTCCCTTCCCATTCTCGTTCGGTCCAGATTTGGTCACCGGAGGAAAGTTTGGTCCCGAATTGGGAACCGCCTGTGCTCCAACGGGCGAGTTCTGCGCAGCGATGAGGTCACGATAGCTGGTTACCTCGGTGTAGTCCCGTGGAGGTGCGAAGAGGGCAGGATCGAGCGTCTCGACCTCAATGTTGGCAGTCTCCTGGCGAACGTCGAACTCTGCGCCGGAACCATTGGTTGCTTTGGTCTCAATCAGCACGGGAATGCCGAGCGTCTCAACGCCGCTGGTTTTTGTCACCACGCGATCCTCACAGTGATGCGCTTCGAGGCTGCGCACCAGGATTTCGCGTTCCGCCGAGCTACAGCTCGCAGTAATGGGAGCATCGATATACCAGCCGTCGGTTGCGATATTCAGGTTGCCGGCGCAAGCGCCGTTGCCACCTTCGCTTGAAGCTGTCGTCTTGATATGCCTGGCCTTGTATCCGAAGAACGACTGCCTTTCCCCTGTGTCCTGGCGATTGATGTTGAGCGTGACTGTGCCCCCGGTGGCGGGTAGTGAGCTTGAGTTGGGCAAACTGCCCGCAGCGGGCATGTTGGTCACCAGGTACGTGCGGCCCACGTTATTAAGTTGAATCATCTTGTGGCCGGCGCAGTCAACGATGACCGAAGTTGCCGCAGGCGTGGCGCCGTTATCGATGCGAAGCATCCCATTCTTGCTCAGAACCGTGTTCTCAGAATTACGTCCTTGAGCCGTAACGCGGTTGGTAAGCTTCAGGTCCGCAAAGGCCATTGCAGGCAGAAGACAGAGGAGAAAGCCGAGTACCCGTAACTTCATACGCTCTCTTAAATTTAACGCGATGCGGATAATCGTGCATGGCGTGAAGTTGTTAAGTTGATGAAGCCGTACTCTCGCACGGGCAGAGATTTAGCGCGGTGAGTGCGTTATCAACAATGGTGTGGGCGTTGTGGAATTCCCAGCTTTTGTGTCTGTTACCTGTGTAACTGTTCGTCTATCCCAAAAGGTCCGATACTAGACCCATGTCCCGTCGGAAGTCCCAGCGACACTTCATCGCGCTTCCCGCTCTGATTTTTGGAAATGACGCCGATGGAAAGGCGTTCCGCGATCCAGTGTGCACACTCGACGTCTCCGCCCGTGGCGCCCGAATCGGCAACTTCCACCGCAAGGTCAACGTAGGGCAGGAGTTAACGCTCGACTACAAGAAGCACAAGGTCCGTTTTCGCGTGGCGTGGGTGGGGCAGGATGGCGGAAACAGGGCAGGACAAATCGGACTCCAAGCACTTGATCCACTGAACCGGATTGCCGATTTAGAAGGCCTGTTGAGCGGCACTTACGTGGACACCTTTAAGCTTTCGCTAGCCGACACCGCCAAGGCCTCCAGCTAACCATTCCCACCGCCTGCCATGGTGGCATAATGGCACGCCATGTTCGTGCTAGTCCTCGCGCTTCTTTCAGCTCTATTCGTTCAGACACCAGTAAATCCGCAGAACGCGTCTGCAACCACGCTGCGATACACGATCCTGAGCAACGCCAAAGTCGCCGGCAGCGAGGTAGATGTCTACAGCCCAGACGGTCGCATCGACAGCACATTCGAATTCAATGATCGCGGACGCGGTCCGAAGGTGAGCGCGCATTACCTGCTCGGAAGCGACGGCATGCCGCAACGGATTGATATCACCGGCAACGATTATCTGAAAGCGCCGGTGGATGAGCATTTCGCCGTCGAAAATGGAGTCGCGAACTGGAAGAGCACTTCCGAAAATGGGCAATCATCGTCGGCGGGTTTTTACATCAGCAACAACGGTTCGGCAGCCGAATCATCCTTTTTGGTGAATGCACTACTGAAGGCAAAGGACGGATCTGTGAAGCTTTTCCCCGGCGGAGAAGCCCGGCTCGAAAAGTTAACCGATGTCACGCTCGATAACGGAAGCCAGAAGCTGCACCTCACCGAATACGCGATCACCGGACTCTCGTATGAACCTCAGACCGTCTGGCTCGATGATGATCATCGTCTCTTCGGTTTTCCCGGCAAATGGTTTGCGCTTCTGCGAGAAGGATGGGAGCAGAGCAACGATCGTCTTTATGCGCTGGATCGTGCGGCAGCCGACGAGCGCTACACGCGCCTGGCGAAAGAGTTGGCAGAGCATCCGCAACATGCTGTCGCGGTAGAGCACGTCCGGCTCTTCGATTCGGCCAGCGCAATGATGCGCGAAGATCAGACCGTCATCTTCAACGGCAACCAAATCGCAACAGTGGGGCCAGCAAATTCGGTTCATGTTCCCGGCGATGCCCAGCGCATCGATGGGCACGGCAAAACCTTGCTACCCGGCCTCTTCGACATGCACGCGCATGCGCAAGCTATCGATGGGCTTCTCAACGTCGCCAGCGGTGTGACCTCGATTCGCGACATGGGAAACGACATCGATGACCTCAAGCATCTCCAGGACCGCTGGGCTGCAGGCGACGCGATCGGTCCACGGGTGTGGAAGGCCGGTTTCATTGATGGACGCGGCCCATTCCAGGCTCCCACTGGTCTTTATGCTGACAACGTTGACGAGGCCCTTGCCGATGTGAATCGCTATGCAGATCTTGGCTACATCCAAATCAAAATCTACAGCTCCGTCAAGCCCGAACTTGTTCCAGAAATCGTAAAGGCGGCGCACGCACACGGATTGCGCGTGAGCGGCCACATTCCCAATGGAATGATCGCTCGCCAATTCGTCGAAGACGGCGCCGATGAACTTCAACACATCAATTTCATCTTCCTGAATTTTCTTGGTTCACAGGTGAAAGACACGCGTACGCCAGAACGATTTACGGCGGTCGGAGCAAACGCTGCCAAGCTCGACTTGAATTCGAAAGAGGTGAATGACTTCATCGAATTACTGAAACAGCGACACACAACGGTGGACGTGACCCTTGCTGCCTTCGAAGGCATGTTCACCGGTCGTCCAGGAAAGGTTTCGCCCGACTTTGCTCCCGTGCTCGATCGTCTTCCCGCACAGGTTCAGCGCGGCGCTTACACTGGCGGTCTGCCGGTTACACCGGAAACCGATCAGCTTTACAAAGACTCTTACGAGGCCATGCTGCGCATGACCAGGAAGATGTACGACGCCGGCATTCCCATTTTGGCAGGAACCGATGCTCCAGCAGGAATCATGCTGCATCGCGAATTGGAGCTCGAGGTCCGTGCAGGCATTCCACCAACAAAGGCGCTGCAAATCGCAACTTTCAATGCTGCCAAGCTGTTAAAGCAAGATAGGAACCTTGGTTCCATTGAGGCGGGAAAGCGTGCAGACTTTCTGCTGGTGAACGGGAATCCAGCGGAGAACATCAGCGACATACGTCGCTGCCAACTTGTGATGAAAGATGGCGTCCTGTATGACAGTGCAAAGGTCTACAGCGCAGTCGGCATCCGTCCGAGCGCCAACTGAGCTGACTGCGCGCCGGCCAGCAGTCTCGCTGACCTCACTATTTCGCAGCAGTTTTTCTGCTCTCCTCGAATGCCTCTGGCGCATCAAACAGAGTAACTGCTTTAACTTAGATAATCCGACATGAACGTACGACCTTTCAGACAACGAATTCTGGCAGCATGTTTGACGCTGCTGCTCACCCAACCTTCATGGCTACTGGGCGCTACCACCGGACCCGAGTTGCCGGATCCCGGCACTACCAGCATCACGCGCGACCAGCAGATTCAGCTTGGGCGACAGGCATCCGCTGAAGTTTATAAACAAATGCCGGTGCTGCCGGATTCGAGTGCGCTGACTCAATACGTCAGGCGGGTTGGCGAGAAGCTGGTTGCGCAGATTCCTCAGGAATATTCCTGGCCGTACGAGTTTCACGTGATTCCCGAAAAGGAAATCAATGCCTTTGCCCTCCCGGGCGGACCAATGTTCGTCAATGCCGGAGCGATTGTCGCAGCTGACAATGAAGCTCAACTCGCAGGCGTGATGGCGCACGAGATGTCGCACGTATACATGCAGCACTCGGCGAAGCAGGCCTCGAAGCAGGCATTCACGAATGGCATTCTGGGAGTCCTCGGGGCAATTGTCGGCGGAGGCACCGCCGGAACGCTTGCGCGTTTGGGCATGCAGATCGGCGCCGGCGCCATCTCGCTCAAGTACTCGCGCAATGACGAAGCGCAGGCCGACGCGGTGGGCGCGATCATCATGTACAAAGCGGGCTATGATCCTCGTGCTCTGGCGCAATTCTTCGAGAAGCTCGAGTCCGAGGGCTCCAGCGGTCCACAGTTCCTGAGCGACCATCCCGATCCAGGAAATCGCAGCGCCGCCATCGACAAAGAAATTGCCGAGTGGCCTTCGCGCAACTACCAGAACAACAGTCAGGCGTTCGTGCAGGCGAAGCAGGAAGCCAGCCACATGCGGCTTTACACCGCACAGGAAATCGCCGACGGAGCCAAGCAGGGAAGGTGGGCACAGCAGAATTCATCCAGCGGAGCCACTCCGGCAAATCTCCCGGCTCCAACCAGCGATTCGCAGGGAAGCGCGAACCCAGGTGGAAACGCCAACATCAGCAGCGTGACTCCGCAGCAGGTAAAGCCCAGCAGCAATCTGCAGCCGTTGCAGCACAATGCCTTCACGATTTCCTATCCCGACAACTGGCAGGTATTCGGCGATCCTAATTCCAACGTGACCATCGCTCCGTCAGCCGGTGTAGGACAAAACGCAATTGCCTACGGTGTGGTCATCGGCGGCTCTCAGGACCAGAACGCCGACAGCCTCGATCAAGCCACGCAGGACCTGATCCAAAACCTGCAGCAATCGAACCAGAACCTGCGAGTTTCCGGCAGCGCGCGGACACTTCAGGTGAATGGCGTCGATGGCCGCTCCGTCTTTCTGACCGGCACTTCGCCTGTCGAGAAGAATGGCAAACCGCTGAGCGAACGCGATTGGCTTGTAACGCTCCCGCGTCCCCAGGGCGGGCTGTTGTACCTGATTTTCATTGCTCCACAGAACTCATTCAATCAATTCCGTCCGACCTATCAACGGATGTTGAACACTTTGCAGCTTAGATAGAACTCGGGAAGGGAATCTCCTCACGACGCTGCGTGTGCCCGCTACGGTCCAGCCCTCGAAGCGAGAATGCGTTTGCGCCTCGCGTAGCGTTGAACCGAGCCGTCCGTCGAAATAATCGAGATCAGCGTCCGTCACTCTTCCGTTGACGAAGTTCGGAACCGCGAATAGGCTACCGCAGAAAACGTTTTCCCAATTTCTGTTCTTCTGCTCGCAACAAATCTCACGATTGCGCCGGGCAAGATCGATTCGAGGAGACAGATCCGTGTCTAACATCAGCCGAAGGGACTTCCTGAAAAGAGGTAGTCAGACTGCAATGGCGATCGCCATCGCCGATGCCGCGCTAGCTTCCAGCTGGGCACAGAGTGCATCAGCGACTACGCGCGTCGTCATCGATCCAGCATTCTCGACCACCCCGCTCGACCGCAACATCTTCGGTTCCTTTTTGGAACACCTTGGACGCGCGATCTACGACGGGATTTACGACCCCGGCTCTCGGCTGTCAGACGCGAACGGCTTCCGCACCGATGTGATTCGAGAGGTTCATACGTTGGGCGTGCCGATCATTCGATACCCCGGAGGAAATTTCGTCTCCGGGTATCACTGGCTCGACGGAGTTGGTCCAAAGAAGGACCGTCCGCAGGTGCTGGACCGCGCCTGGAACACGCTCGAGACGAACCAGTTTGGAACCAACGAATTCATTACCTGGGCCAAACTAGTCGGCGCCGAACCTCTGTTCGGCATGAACTTCGGTACCGGTAGTGCTGAGATGGCGGCTGCGCTGGTCGAGTACTGCAATTATCCCGGCGGCACGAAGTGGAGCGATCTGCGTCGCCGGCATGGATACGAACAACCGCACAACGTGAAGTATTGGTGTCTGGGCAATGAAATGGATGGTCCCTGGCAGATCGGTCACATGGATGCGCGCGAGTATGGCGAGAAGGCAGTCGATGCGGCGCGTCAAATCCGCGTGATCGATCCCAACGTGAAACTGATCGCCTGCGGCTCAAGCGGTCCGTTTATGCCGACGTACCTGGAGTGGGACCAGCAAGTGCTTGATGCCTGTTACGAACTCGCAGACGGAATCTCGCTGCATCGCTACTGGGGAAACAATGAAGAGACCGGTGGCAATAGCGAGACCTATCTCGCGATGAACCTCGCCATGGATCGGCAGATCGAAGAGATCGCAGCCGTGTGCGAGCTGGTTCGCGGCAGGAAACGAACGAACAAAACTCTCTTCCTGTCTTTCGACGAGTGGAACGTCTGGTATCGGGCGCGCACCGGCGACGCTGTCAACGGGCGCGGCAAACCCGCGCCCCATCTGCTCGAAGAGGTGTACAACCTGGAAGACGCATTAGTGGTAGGCGGGCTGCTGAATTCGCTGGTTCGCCATTCGGACCGCGTGCGGGTAGCCTGTCTCGCGCAACTGGTGAACGTAATTGCGCCACTGATGACAAACGCGAATGGAGTGCTGAAGCAGACGATTTATTACCCGTACTCCTGGGCACTGCAGCACGCGCGAGGACGCGCCGTGCACATCGTGCCTGAAGGACCTGCCTACGAAGTTGCTCAACTTGGTCGTCCTACGGAAGCAATCGGAATCACTGGCCCGGGTCTCGGCTCAGTACCTTACCTCGACATCGTTGCCACAATCGATAGCGAGAGCAAATCCGCCGCGCTGTTCATCCTGAATCGGGATTTAGAGAAGCCGCGCGAACTCGAAATTACCTGGCGCGACGTTGTTCCCACAAAGATCAACTTGTGCCAGACCATAACGGGAACCAACTTAAAGGCGGTAAACACGTTCGAACAGCCAAAGAACGTCACTCCACAGAACCTGGAAGCTCCAAGGCTCGGTCCAAGAATGACGCTCCAGGTGCCCGCGCGCTCGTACAGCGTCGTGTCACTGGCAATTTGAACTTATGTTACCGCTCGCCGCTCAGGCTCGGCGCATAGAGGCTTAGCACCTCCTGGTGCGGAGAATTACAACCAGGAAGCGAGGTTTTTTGTACGTTCTCACTCTCCAGCAGCATCGAACAGGGTAGATGCCCGGTTTCAAGCTGTCGATAAAACGGCGCGCACCTGCGTTCGCCCTCGCGATTTTCGCCTTGTCCCTGGTTGTGAACTCCAGTCTCTGGTCGCGGCAATCGAGCACGGCTGGACTAACTGCATATACAAGGGCGGTCCAACTCTCCGAACCCGCCAAACGACTGGTAGCGATGGAGCAGTTTTTTCTGGCCGAGCCCGCCAGCAGCCTCGTCCAAGACGCTCTCGAATGCGTAACCTGGGATTCGATCCGCCTCGGAGATACGGCGCGCTCTGCGCGCTGGGGGAGTGAGCTACTGCGACGATCGCCGACGAGTCCGCTGGCGCAAGCGGCACTAGCGAGCTCGATGCCGCCGAAGAGTGCGGAAGGAATCGAGGCGCTACGGACCGCTCTAACGAGCCTCGACCGCATTCATAAGCCTGAGGGTTTTTCCGAAGCCGAGTTTGCAGAGATGCGACGCCGCGTGTGGCTCCTGCTCGATGGCTCCATCGGACTCGCTTATGTCGGCCTCCAGCAATATGAAGATGCCCGCCCATATCTCAAGCTCGCGGTTAGCGTTGCCCCTAACGATCCTCGCTACAGTTATTCCTATGCTTTAGCGTTGCTCTCCGGCAAGAACCCTGACACGAAAAACGGTTACTGGCACCTTGCACGAGCAGTGAATCTAAATGCAGGATCGCCTGCAGGAACCCGCATCGCGCAGTACGCTCGCAGCAAGTACCTCGCAGACGGCGGCAGTGACGCTGATTGGAAGCAGTTTGTCGCCGTCACGTCGATGGGTACGCGCAATCAGAAGCGAGCGATGGCGGATTATGCCGGGCCGCCTGCATCCACGATGACCGCGAAGACAGAGGCGGGGAGCGTACCCGGGCTGCCTCCTAAGGCACAGCCTTCAATGGCCGAAACTCCCCGACTCAAGCTGCCGCCTCGTACCGATCCCGTGTCGCTCGGAATTCTGCTTCAGACCAGTCTGTTGAAAGGGGAAAATCGCAAAGCTATCGTCGGCACGCTGCGCGATCTGGTCGGGCACCTTCGCCCGGACGACGAAGCTTTCCTCATGGCTTATAGCGACCAACTCGACTTCCAGCAAGACCTCACTCGACAAGATATGCTGCTCGACGATGCACTGGAACACATGACGGCCGGATCCGGCGCCGCGCTCTTCGAAGGGATCAGCTTTGCAGTCGGTCATCTGGACCGAATTGGGAAGAACCGCAACCGCGTGCTCCTCGTGATCTCCGACGGAAGAAACACGAAGCAGGCCGAGAATGCTCCTCCGTTGAGCTCTCAAATTCGCGATGTGCGCATCGACTGCATAGGACTCGATGCGCTCGGCCAAAATCAAAGCTTGCTGCAGCGATTGGCGCGGTACTCAGGCGGACGCGCCGTCTTCGTATCCGATCCAGAGGAATTTCGCGGCGCCACACTCCAACTCGCGCAAGCCATCGGTATCGATTTCTCACAATAACCAGAAAGAGCTTCGTGCGATCGAAGCGGAGTCGGCCATCGACGAGTCTTCTTTTTTCGTGTGGCGGTTTAGCTCCGCGATCTGCGGGAAGGAATCAGCAACGCTTTTTTGTCGAGAAGTTGTACCATGACAGCAATGCGCGTCGATGCTCAGAACGACGCGCGACGCTTCAGCCGAGGTCGAAAAGAATGCAAAATTTCACACGCAGTATTTTCGCGGTTCTGATTCTGATCCTTGCAGCGAGCTGTTTCACATGGGCGGGTCCGGATGACTTGCAGGAAGTGACCTGCGCTTTTGAGGATGGTCACGGCATGCGCCTTCAATATGCGCAGCAGCCATACAACGTCGACAACGGCCATATCTGGACGCCAGGCAATCAGGCCATGGCCTTGTTTTTAGATACGAGCATTTCCGTCGAGGGGGTCACGCTCCCCGTTGGCGCTTACGGTCTGTATGTATTACCGGAAAAGGGTCACTGGCAACTGATTGTGAACCGCACCGCAGCGAAAGCAACCGAATACGATTCCAAGAACGACGTCGTGCGTACCACCATGGGCTCCAGTCATCTCGATCATAAAGTTGACCGTCCGCAACTCGTACTCGTACATATCGCTCCCACACAGTGCAACCTCAGGGTGTACGCTGACTCGACAATGGCGTGGGAGGAGACAAAAGAAACGAAGTGACGTTTCAGGCTTATATCGACAACATTCAGGCGAAGACCGGCAAGACGCCAGACGACTTTAAGAAACTCGCAAAGAAGGAAGGCCTGCTGGAGCCTGGAGTAAAAGCCGGCGCCATTGTTGCATGGTTGAAACGCGATTTCGGATTAGGACATGGGCACGCCATGGCCATCTACGCAACGTTTAAGGGGCGCACAAAATAAACGAGGCTCGAGGCAAGGCGCCGAGAAGAGCTGCGGCCACGCGGAATGCATTCTCATCCGTTTTCCCGATTCAGGAATTCCGGTCTGTGTGTCTGCGGTTCTGCGGCAACTTTTCTCTCGATGGAGCGCCATCCTGGGAAGGGTCGATTCCACCAGGAGCGACGCGCTGAGGGGCGGCCGCCTTTGTCCAAGCCGTTCAGAATCTGAACAGTTGTCGCTAGCCGAATTTGTACGCTCGCCCAGGGTTTACGCCTCGGGGCGCCCTTTCGGTCCTTCGGGCCTGCATGGTTTGCCAACTCTTGGATTTGAAATCGTTACGGATCACTATCCATCGCCAACTCAAAAACCCAGTCTGGTTAATCAGGGAGTCAGGAAGTTTTCGTAGTGCCTGATAAGTAATCGAGCGTTGGGGCTGCGGGTTGCAGATCGATGGGAATGCTCCGCCAAAGCTTGAGGACAAACAGGCCAAAAAGAAGAAAGATGATGCCGCCGGTCACATCGAGCGCGACATCCCATCCGGAAGATGTTCGTCGGGGATCGAAGGCCTGGTGCCATTCGTCGAGAATCGCCGTGATAAGGGTCATATTGACGGCCAGCAATGCGCACCGGACTCGAATTGAATGAAGTGCGTTTGCGACGAGCGAGGCAGAGGATGCGCGAGTGATGCGCGAACGAGAAACGAGCGTGTGAAACCACGCTCGGAAAAACAGCACGCAAAGGATTCCATAGCCGGTGAAGTGTCCGGTCTTGCGGAGAATGTGGTTCAGCTCCTGAAAGGCTTGCCACGAGAGGTGAACATGGAACCAGCGCAGTAGTTTCAGGAGCCATCCGCCGGTCACGCTCGACGACAGCCCAAACGACTCGACAGCAATGATCCCGAGCCACAAAAAGACAGGAATCCAGAAGCGGAAATTGCGCGTGATGGTTTTCAAACGGCGTTACTCGAGCCGGTAATTGGGAGCTTCACGCGTGATGATCACGTCGTGCACATGGCTCTCGCGCAGCCCGGCGCCGCTGATGCGCACGAAGCGGGCTTTCTGTTGCAATTCGGGAATCGTGCTGCAGCCGCAGTATCCCATTCCGGAACGCAATCCGCCGACGAGCTGGAGGACCATATTGGAGAGCGGTCCGCGATAGGGAACGCGCCCTTCGATGCCTTCGGGAACGAGCTTGGCGAGGCGATTCGACTTTCCGTTTTCCATCATCTCCGCGGCAGGAGTGTCGTCGTCGTTCGATTGGAAGTAGCGCTCGCTGGAACCTTGTGCCATCGCCGCGAGTGATCCCATGCCGCGGTATGCCTTGAACGACCGGCCCTGATAGAGAATTGTTTCGCCCGGGCTCTCATCGACTCCGGCAAACAGCGATCCAACCATCACCGAACTGGCTCCGGCTGCGATTGCTTTCGTTATATCGCCCGAGTACTTGATGCCCCCGTCGGCAATGATCGGTACACCGGAATCTTTGGCCGCGCGCGAGGCTTCTGCGATGGCATAAATCTGAGGCACGCCGGCTCCGGTGACGATTCGTGTGGTACAGATCGATCCAGGTCCAATTCCGACTTTTACCGCATCGACTCCCGCTTTGATGAGAGCGCACGCTCCATCGAATGTGCCAACATTTCCTGCGAGTAAATCTACCTCCGGCAATTTGCTCTTGATCTCTCGCACGGCATCGAGAACGCGCGTAGTGTGGCCGTGCGCGCTGTCGATCGCAATCACATCGACTTTGTAGCGCGCCATCTCCTGCGCGCGCTCCAGGTAATCGCCGGTCGCGCCGATCGCAGCACCCACTCGCAACCGTCCCTGCGCGTCCTTGGCGGCATTGGGGTATTTCAATTTCTTCTGAATGTCTTTTACGGTGATCAGGCCTTTGAGGTTCTGCTTGTCATCGACAACCAGCAGCTTCTCCACTCGATGCTTGTGCAGAATCTGCTCGGCTTCTTCGAGGGTGGTGCCTACGGGCACGGTGATGAGGTTTTCTTTGGTCATCACCTTGGAAATTGGAATGTCAGTACGGGTTTCAAATCGCAGATCGCGATTGGTGAGAATGCCGACGAGTTTCTTATTTTTTGTGACTGGCACGCCGGAGATCTTGTATTTGCGCATTACGTCGAGCGCATCGGAGATCTTCGCGTCCGGCGAGATCGTGACTGGATCGACGATCATTCCACTCTCCGACCGCTTTACTTTATCCACCTCCCCAGCCTGCTGCTCGATCGTGAGATTGCGATGCACAATGCCGATTCCGCCCTGTTGCGCGATCGCGATTGCGAGGCGCGATTCGGTCACCGTGTCCATGGCGGAGCTGATGATCGGAATGTTGAGATTGATGTTGCGCGAGAGCCGCGTCTGCGTATTCGCCAGCGCAGGAACTACATCAGAATGTGCCGGCAGGAGAAGAACATCATCGAAGGTGAGGGCCTCAGGGACGGGAAAATGGATCATTCAAATCTCACTTGCTTTTCTTTCATTGTAGCGTGATTGACTGCATCGGATAGAAAACCAAGAAGCTCTTCAACACGAAGGACACGAAGGGCACGGAGGACAGAGTTTCCTTTGTGTACTTCGTGGCCTTCGTGTTCACCCCCGGTGGTTTGCTGTTCTGAACAGGCGTTGCGGATAGGCGAAATGAATGACGAGCGCGACTGCCGCGAGCACCACAAAAATGAACCAGCTTCCTTCCGGGCCGACACTTCCACCCGTGATCCACGCGGGACCGTAGAATTTCGCGCTCAGCAAATGCTCTGGTGATACGAAGCCGCTATCGTTCACGCCATAGAGAAAGGTCTCGGAGTAGTCCCACATGAAGTGGAATCCGATTGCCCAGAACAGGCTTCCCGTGCGCCACACGGAAACACAGATCATGAGCCCGAAGAAAACTACGGCGATAATTCCGGCGGCTGCTTCGCCGCCGTTGGTTAAATGTGCCGCGGCAAAGAGCAGCGAGAGCAGAATTGCTGCCGGCCAGAATCCGATTCCATCCGCAAGCGTGTAGAGCGCGTATCCGCGAAAACAGATTTCCTCGAAAAGTGCGACTTCAAACAAAAACGAAAATGCATTGAGCATCGCGGCAATCGCGAGCGAGGAGCCATGCATGTACTGGGGGCCGAAGTCGAAGTGGTGCGAAAACTTCAGTCCTTCGAGCATGAGCGTGAGCGACAGCCATCCGATGAGCACGCCGAAAAAGAAGTGAGGTCCCCACTTTCGATCCGTAAGCCCATACGACCATGCCGATCGGCGTTCGACTTTGGCCATAAATGCGTTGCCCCCGAGGATGGCGGCGACGATCAGAAGCTTTGCGACATCAGGAGCAATGTCGTGCGGAAGATGGTGTCGAATCGGAGCGGAGATCCCCAGGAGGAAGATGCCGAAAGCGATGCAGATCGCAATCCAGCTCAACAGCCGCCACCCGGCCCGGAGTCCTCGTTCATTGAAGAAGAAAGGACTGCGTTGGGCGGGAGTGCTTTCCGTTCCAGGAAAGGTCAAGGATTCGTTCTCAGGTTCCGGCAGAGAGCTCACCTTATTAGTGGCGCATTCTGTTTAGGGAAGTGTACACGCGTGATGCTGCTATGCGACCGACGTGGCGCGCCCCAGAGGGCTTTGTCTGCCGCCAAAATTGGGTCTGAAAATCGCCTTAAGCAGCTGCTGATTTCGCTTGACTTTCGCTCCAAAATGTCATAGCACGGAAGTATGACAACTTGCGCTGGAGATGCAGCTTGTAGAGCCGAAAACGTCGAAGTTGGACGACAGTTCCAGCACATATCGAGCGGCTTCTATGTTTGGGCTACGCGAGCGATTGTCTCACCTCTAAGGTCCTTGTCTCACAGGCGTTAACGCCAGGGAGATTTGGCGTTAACGCCGTGGAAAAAGGGGCGTTAACGCCGTGGAAATTTAGGGGTTAACGCCGTGGAAAACTAGGCGTTAACGCCAAGCCAAAAAATGCGGAAAAGGAAGTCTCGATTAGTTTTTCCGAGCTGCAAGTCGAACATCCGCCTCCACTTCGAGGATTTCCACGACTGAAATTGCTTGCAGTTTGTGTCAGAGGAACAAAAAACAAGCGACAAGTTCAGGCTTGCAGGCCACTGAGAGTAGGTGCCCACAAAAATCGCAGTTCTAGATAAAGAGATTTCTGCTCGGACAGTCGGCGCTCTTAATGAAGCTCTTACGCCCTCAAGAGCGACTCTTAAGCCGAATGCCGAGAGCGAATGCTGACTGCCGCGCCGTTTGTAAATCGCTCCCACACGGCGTATCATCGGATTTTGGCGTGTTCACCTCGAACCGGTCTGTAGCTCAATTGTGAGTTGCGGCGGGGGACGGGGCCCCGAAGGGGGTGGCTAGGCTTCCAACTTCATCCGTTTTTGCGGTGAAGAAATCGTTTGGCGAAGCAAACCAGTGGGCGATAGCCCACTTTTTATTTGGACGCAAAGTTTGTTCGATTTGCAGGGCTGATTTTACCGGGCTAACGAGACATGCCATTTGATGAAGCGCATGTGCGTGCCATCGCCGAGCGCGTCGCTGCCTCTTCGGGACTTGAGGTCGTGGATCTCGAGTTTCACGGTGGCGGCAAGGGACGCACGTTACGGGTCTTTATAGAAAAGAATGCCGAAGGACGTCGCGCGCAGGAGCAGCAATTGGCCGCGGCGGCTCAGGCGGGCGAAAGGGTTCCATCCCCGTCGAGTTGGGATCAGTTGGCCGGCGTAACGCACGAAGATTGCGCTGACTACAGTCGCGAATTGGGAACGATTCTCGACGTGGAAGATGCGGTTCCCGGCGCAGGTTATTTGCTCGAAGTTTCGTCGCCTGGACTCGATCGCAAGCTGGTAAGGCCGGCAGAGTTCGAGCGCTTCAGCGGCAGCAGAGTCAAGGTCATGACTCGCGAGCCGGTGAACGGAAACAGACATTTTGACGGACGCCTTCGCTTGTTAGGCGATGCGCGAATCGCGCTGGAGCCGCATCGCGAAAGCAAGAAAGGCAAGAAGCGGAAGCAGGCCGAATCGGAAGGCCAGACAATCGAGATTGAGCTAAGCAATATTGAACGCGCTCGTCTCGTTCCGGAGATTTGAAAACGGGGCTGCTGGCTTCTGGCCACTGGCCTCTGGCTAGGCTCGGTTAACGCTACGCTACGTTCTTGATTGAGCTGAGGCCGCAAGAAATTGCGAACTAATTACGAATTAAAGCCGCTGCATTGGAATTCGGGATTTCCAGGCTCAAGCCGGGAGCCAGAAGCCAGTAGCCAGCAGCCGATTTGAACCCCTATGGCAAGTGCGCTGTACGAAAACATCGAAGCATTAAGTCGGGAAAAGGGCATCGATCCGCAGATTGTGGTCAGCGCGGTGGAAGACGCGATTGCTGTCGCTACGCGCAAGCACTACAAGATCCAGGAAAACATGCGCGCCGAACTCAACAAAGACACTGGCGCAATCCAGGCTTATAGCTACAGGACTGTCGTCGAGACCCCGGAGCAGATCGAAGATCCCACTCTGCAGGTCACGCTGGAAGACGCTCGCAAGATCGATCCGAATGTGGAAGTCGGCGGAGAAATTCGCCAGTACAAATCCACCGACGGTGTGCTGGGACGCATCTCTGCGCAGCTCGCGAAACAGGTGATCTTCCAGAAGGTCCGCGAGGCTGAGCGCGACACGGTTTACAACGAGTACATCGGACGCGTCGGCGAGATTCTCAACGCGACGGTGAAGCGCATCGAAGGTCCGGACGTGATCTTCGACATCGGCAAAGCCGAAGCGCGCATGGGGCGCAAAGAACAATCGCGCCTCGAATCATTTGCCGTCGGCGAGCGAGTTCGAGTCGTGCTGACGCGAGTCGATAAAGCATCGAAGGGACCGCAGGTTGTAGTGTCGCGCGCTGCGCCGGAGCTGGTGCAAAACTTATTCCAGACGGAAGTGCCGGAGATTTACGACGGAACCGTCGTGATCCGTGCGATCGCCCGCGAAGCCGGCGAGCGCACCAAGATCGCCGTCATGTCGAAAGACAAGGACGTCGACTCTGTGGGCGCCTGCGTAGGCATGAAGGGGATGCGTGTGCAGTCGATCATTCGCGAGCTGCGCGGAGAGAAGATCGACATCATCGAGTATCACGAAGATCCGGTCACGTTTGCGGAGAAAGCATTGCAGCCGGCCAAGGTGAGCCGCGTAACCGTGCTCGATCCAACGGAGAAGCATCTGGAAGTCATCGTCGATGACACACAGCTTTCTCTCGCCATCGGCAAGAAAGGTCAGAACGTTCGTCTTGCCGCCAAGCTCCTCGGGTGGAAGATCGACATCAAGAGCGAGGAAGAGAAGCGTCAGGAAGTCGAGCAGCAGATGCAGGCGCTCACGACTGCGGCTGCGACTCCTCTCGAGAAAGTTCCCGAATTGGGAGAGACGGTCATCGAGAAGCTGGTCGCTGCCGGCATCACGACCGTGGAAGCTCTCGCCGACATGACTCCGGAGCAGCTCGAGGAGTTACCGGGCATCGGCCCAAAGACGATCGAGAAGATCAGCATTGCTGTGAACAACTACTTCTCCGCACTCGAAGCCGGCGAAGGTCAAGGCCTTGAGCCAGGGGTTGAAGCGCAGGAAGGCGCTGCGGTCGATGCTGCTCCCGATCAAATCGAAGGGGAGAGCATCGAACAG
This sequence comes from Terriglobales bacterium, assembly GCA_035764005.1. Lineage (NCBI taxonomy): Bacteria > Pseudomonadati > Acidobacteriota > Terriglobia > Terriglobales > Terriglobales bacterium. The sequence goes on along the minus strand of DASTZZ010000115.1, from coordinate 125,473 downwards.
CCGAACGTGCATGCCGAGAACTCAGAGTACGCCGAGGCAGCCGAAACCGGACAGGGATTCGAAGCCGCGGAAATCGCAGGCGTCGAGAACGCTCCGCCGGCCGACGAAGCCGAAGTGCACGTACATGGCGAAGAGCCTGCGCCGAGCGAAGATGAAGTCGTCGAGCCGGAAGAGCAGGCATCGGCAAATAAATCAGAGGAAGCCGAATAGGCGTGTAAACTGCCTCGCGCAAGCGCGGCAGAGATTTTGGCTAGCAGCCGGCAGCTAGTAGCTAGCAGCTAAGTTGAGGGTTGTGATGATCGACTAAAACAGGTTTCGGAGAAACACAAAGGGCGGAATGAGTAAAGTTCGAATCAACGATTTAGCAAGGGAACTGGAAGTCAAGAGCAAGGCGATTCTCGACGTCCTTCCCCTCGTCGGAGTAACGGAAAAGAAGACGCACTCGAGCTCGATTGAGGCCGACGAGGCCGAGCGTGTGCGCAAACACCTCTCTGGTCAGGGCGGCGGAACTGCCGCACGCGATGGCAGCTCCCGTTCCGGCGAGCCTGAGATCAAGACCAAGATCGATCTCTCGCATATCTCCAAGCCTGGCGACGTGGCCAGCCTGCTACTAAAGAAGAAGGCCGAAGCTTCGGCGCCTCCCATTCCGAAAACTGTCGCTGCGCCGCCCGCTGCGCCTCCGAAACCTGCAGCGCCGCCAGCCCCGGTTGCTGAAAAGCCGGTTGCCGCTGCACCGCCCGCAGCCGCTCCGGAAGCTCCTGCGAAGCGCGTAATCAAGCCGATGCTTGGGCAGCGCCCGTCGTTCGCTGCGCCGCCTCCGGCTGCTCCGCCGGCGCCTGAGAAGCCCACTGCGGCGGCTCCAAGTGCGCCAGTTGCTGCTCCGAAGACTCCTGCTGCGGCTCAACCTCCGGCAGCACAACAGAGTCAGACTCCGGCTGCAGTACAGGTCACACCGCCGTCGGCTGCGCCTCCAGCTCAGGCAGGATCTATCGCCAACGCCTCTCAGCAGCAGCGCGCGCAAACGCCCCCTGCTCCAGTGCGTCGCATAATTACGCCGCAAACTGGGCCTCGCCCCGTATACACGGCCCCTCCGCAGCAGGCTCGTCCTGCAGCGCCGATGGGATCGCCGCAAGCAGGTCAACGTCCGGCCGGCGGTATGCCCGTACGCGGTCAGCCGATCTTCCAGCGTCGTCCCGGAATGGGACAGCCGCAGCCGGGGCAGCGTCCTGGCATGCCTCCCGGCGCTCGCCGGCCGATGCATCCAACGCGGCAAACACCCGGTGGACGACCAATGGGAATGGGTGCGCCAGGCCTCGTGCCTCCGCCGCCCACGCCGGATACGCGGCGTCCCGGCGGTCCAGCTCGCCGTCCTGGGCAGCGTTACGTTCCACGCGGAGTAAAGGAAGGCCCGATGAAGGGCTTTACTCCTCCGCCGCGCTACGGTGCGCAGATTTCGAACGAGCCGCTGCCGATCACGCGCGCGATAACGATTACGGAAGGTATCAGCGTCAAAGATCTTGCCGAAAAGCTCGAAATTCGCGCGAAAGATGTCATCGCTCGCCTGCTATTGCGGGGGGTGATGGCGACGGTGAACCAGACGCTCGACGCCGAACTGGCTAAGGATATGGCCCGTCAGTTCGGTGCTGAAGCCAACGTGATCACCTTCGAAGAGCAGATGTCGAAGGACATCGATGCCGGCGTTGCCAGCACCGATGGGCTTGACACTGCCGCGGTTGTGCGTCCCCCGGTCGTGACCATTATGGGACACGTCGACCACGGCAAAACCTCGCTGCTCGACTCTATCCGCGAAACCAATGTCGCGGGCGGCGAAGCTGGCGGTATCACGCAGCACATTGGTGCCTACAAGGTGAGAATCACGAAGGAAGATTCGCCGGCGTTTGGTCGCGAGATCGTCTTCCTCGATACGCCTGGTCACGAAGCGTTCACCCGCATGCGCGCTCGCGGAGCAAAGGTCACTGACATCGTTGTGATCGTTGTTGCCGCCGATGACGGCGTAATGCCGCAGACGCTCGAAGCTATCGATCACGCTACCGCCGCGAAAGTTCCGCTCATCTTCGCTGTCAACAAAATTGACAAGCCCGGAGCCATGCCCGACCGCGTGAAGAAGCAACTCGCCGATCGTGGATATCTGCCGGAAGATTGGGGCGGCAAGTACGTGTTCGTCGATGTCTCCGCTAAGCAGAAGACCAATCTGAATCTGCTGATGGAGATGATCTGCCTGGTTGCCGACCTGCAGGAGCTCAAGGCTTCTCCGGATCGCGCCGCCAGCGGCGCAGTGCTTGAAGCGAAGCTCGACCGCGGACGTGGAGCCGTCGCCACCGTTCTGATCCAGAATGGAACTCTGCACACCGGCGATACTTTCATCGTCGGCAACACCTATGGGAAAGTTCGTGCCATGTTCGATGACCGCGGCAACACGGTTGAAGCGGCCCCGCCGGCAACACCGGTCGAGATTCTCGGTCTGGAAGGTATTCCCGAAGCGGGAGACACGTTCACCGCTGTCGCAGATCGCGAGAAGGCGAAGAACATCGCCACCTATCGCGAGCAGAAAGCCCGTGAGGCGCAGTTGGCGAAGTCGTCGCGCGTCACGCTTGAGGGACTCGCCGAGCAGATCAAGACTGCCGGAATCAAAGAATTGTCGATCATCCTGAAGGGCGATGTGCAGGGCTCGGTCGAAGTACTGGCCGACTCGCTGCAGAAGCTCTCGAACGAGCAAGTGAAAGTCCGCGTGCTGCGCTCCGGCGTAGGGGCGATCACCGAGAGCGACGTGCTTCTGGCCTCTGCTTCGAACGCGATCATCATCGGCTTCAATGTTCGTCCTGAGCGCAAAGCACAAGAACTGGCCGAGCAGGAAAACGTCGAAATTCGTCTGCACTCCATCATCTACGAACTACAGGACGAGATTCGCAAAGCCATGGCCGGCTTGCTGGAGCCGGTGTTCAAGGAGACTTATCTTGGACGCGCCGAAGTTCGCGAAACTTTCCGTGTTCCCAAAGTTGGAACAATTGCCGGCTGCTATGTGCAGGATGGCACCATCAAGCGCGACTCCGAAGTGCGTCTGCTGCGCGATAACGTGCAGGTCTTCAAAGGTCGCGTAGGCTCGCTACGTCGCTTTAAAGACGACGTAAGCGAGGTCCGCAACGGCATGGAGTGCGGCATCGGCATCGCCGGCTATGGCGACGTCAAGGTAGGCGACGTGATCGAAGCCTTCAGCGTGCAGAAAGTTGCAGGCGAACTGCTGGGCGCGAAGCCGCAGTTGGTCAACCAGTAAGCTTCGATTGTTTTGTCATTCCGAACGCCCGGTTTTGGCGTGAGGAATCCCTATCAACTTCTATGCTGCTGGCCTGGAGTTCATGCAACCGATAGGGATTCCTCACTCCTGCTCACGCAAACTGCGTGAGCATCCGTTCGGAATGACAGACTGCTAGCCGCTTAATGCCCATCGCGACTCTCACCCTGGAAATCCGCATTGAAGGCGCCCACTCGCTCAAGGACAAGCGCCAGGTGCTGCGCAGCCTGAAAGACAAACTTCGCTCCGGCTTCAACGTATCAGTGGCTGAACTCGATCAAACTGATTTGTGGCAGCGCGCAACCATCGGAGTCGTGAGTATCTCGAGCTCGCGCGATTATCTTTCTGGACTGATGCAGCAGGTCGAGCGCGCAGCCACGCGCATCGCGAACGACAATGGGGCTGAGGTGACGGACAGCTTTGTGGAGATGGACTAGCTTTGGCTGGGAACTCCGGACCTCAATGAAATTACTGGCTCACGTTCGTACTTTGTTTCGCTGCTTTGACGACGCGAATTTCAAAAATGCTCGGCCAAAGCTTGCCAGTCACGAATAACCGTCTTTGCTGCGCGTCATAGGCAATGCCGTTAAGGACCGCGTCTGAACTGCGGCGGTACATCGGACTCAGTAGTCCTGCCAAGTTGATCCATCCGCTAACGTGGCCGTCCCGTGGAGAGATTCTCGCGATCCGGTCCGTCTGCCAGACGTTAGCAAAGAGTTCTCCTTCCACGACTTCCAGTTCATTGAGCTGAGTCACCGGTTGTCCGTGGTCGCTTACGTTTATGTGGCGCTCTTCTCGAAATGTCGTCGGATTGAGAACTCGAATGGTTGAAGTTCCGTCGCTCATGAACAGCACCGGACCGTCGGTAGCCAGGCCCCAACCTTCGCCCGAATAAGTGAATGTACGTTCAGGAGCAAAACCGTTGAGGGTGTAAACGAACCCCTTGTGCGAGAGCCAGGTGAGTTGGACGATTTCCTTGTTAAAGACTGCAACTCCTTCGCCGAAAAATTCCGAAGGCAGATCTCTTTTCTCGATGACCTCGCCGGTTTCGAGGCGTACTTTTCTGATGGAAGAGTGGCCGTTGAGGCCTGTGCCTTCATAGAGGAAGCCGTTTTTATACGTCAGCCCCTGCGTAAACGCGGTGGCGTCATGCGGGAAGATGTGTATCACCTTGTAGGTGTATTCGGGAGTTGCACGTGGTAGATGTGGCTTGGATTGAGAGAGCAAGGAAGCAGGCAGCGCAAAGCAGACAAGATGAGCGAGGAGCAATCTAATTCGAGATCGGATTCCCAGAGTAGAACTCACTTGCGGAGATTCCAAAGGGGTTCCCAACGATGTTACGTCAAATAGCCATTTCGTTCGTCGCGGTCGGAGACAATTCCTAATGGCAAGCTTCCGCCGTTATACTTCGCCATTCTGTTTTTCCATTTCAGGAAGTCAGTTATCGTCTGGGGCTCAATACGTACCTCGACGCGGCGCAAGCTGGCAAGGAGAAGATTCATTTCATTGACGAGTCCTTCGGCACCGCGCAGGTTCTTCTTCGATTTGCGCGCAATGCAAATCTCGTGCCCGCGAATCTCGAGCAATCCCCAACCGGAGGGAAGTTCATTGCACGAGATTATCCCGGCGGGAGCGAGATAAAAGCGCTCGCATCCAAGTGCCGATTCCGATTGAAGGCGCCACGGCTTGGCTGCATCGGCCAGGAAGTCTGCTCGCGAGATTTTGCATTCCACCACCACGGAGTGGTTCTTGCCCTTCCATCCAATCGCATCGGGAGTCTCTCCGCTGGCGCAGCTCTGTTCGGAGAGGACAATTCCACAACGGTACTTCGAACGTAGCCAGCTTACGGCGGCATCGACTAGGCGAGAGTGAGTCATGGGAATCGGGCGATCGGGTCATCGGGTGATCTAAAACCCACGCCTCAGTCGCAGTTTCTCTCAAATCAGTCGAGCGGAAAAGTATCAGGTTCGTTTCCAATGCGTGAAATAACCAGTCGCTTTCAGATCACCCGATGACCCGATCACCCGATCATCCGATTCTGTTATTCTCATGAGTTTTATCTTCATGGGAGTTTTTCATGGTTGAACCGCGCCCTCCGAAACACCAACGTGAGCGGCGGGTGGAGGCCTTGCGGGAGGAGATCGATCTCATCCTCGAAGGCGAGCTCGGTGATCCCAGGATCGGCCTGGCGGCCGTGACCGAAATTATGCTTGCGCCAGGCGGAAAGACAGCTCGCGTGTTCGTTCGCGTCGATGGAGATGATGAAGAAGCTGAGCAGACCTTGGAAGGACTGAACGCGGCCAAAGGTTTCATTCGCCACCAACTCGCGGAACGTATGGGGTTGCGACACGCTCCCGAGCTTCTGTTTGTGATCGACCGCTCCGAGCAGTACTCGTCGCGCATTGACGAGCTCCTGGGGCGAACGAAGAGGAAAAAAAAATCATGAAAGGGCTATCAGCTTTCGACCGTCGTACCTCGGCCAGTAGCGAATCTGTTCAAAACAGCAGAGGAGCTTGCTAGCCGAGCGCCGACTGTCATCGGAAGTCGCTCGTTTCCGCTCGCCATGATTGACCAGGTGCTCAAGGAAATCCAGCAGCGCGATGCGTTCCTGCTAACCTCGCACGCGCGCCCTGACGGTGACGCGATTGGGTCCCTGCTCGGCCTCTATCAGATACTGATCTACCTTGGGAAGACTGCGCGCGTGGTGATGAGCGATCCAGTGCCGCTGATCTATAACGGACTACCGCACGCACACGTGATCGAACATTCGTCAACAGTCCCGGCGGAAGCTCCTGAAGTGGCCATCATTCTTGAATGTGACAGCATTCAGCGTACTAGACTGCAAGGCTTGGAAGGCCGTTTTCTGATCAACATCGATCATCACAACAGCGCGCGCGAATTTGCGCACTTGAATTGGATCGATGAAAAAGCATGCGCCGTGGCAGAGATGGTTTACCGGTTAGGCCGTGCCGCAAGCGTTCCAATGACTCCCGAAATGGCTACCTGCCTGTACACGGCAGTCCTCACTGACACCGGGTCCTTCTGCTTCACGGGTACGAATGCCCATACGTTTGAGATCGCTCTGGAGTTGGTTCGAAATGGAGCCAAGCCGGTGGACATCGCGTACAACGTGTATTTCTCCAATCCCACGGCGAAGATGCGGCTGCTTGGAGCTGCGCTCTCGAATCTTCATCGCGAAGGCTCGCTGGCCTATATGCATCTCTCGCTTTCCGAAATGGAACGCAGCGGAGGGTTGGAGGAGGACTGCGAAGGCATCGTCAACTATGCTCTGAGTATTCAAGGAGTCGAGGTGGCATTGTTCTTTCGCGAACTCGCTGACGGACGCTATCGTGTGAGCTTGCGCAGCAAGGGGCAGGTCAACGTCGCGGCCATCGCCGAACGCTTCGGGGGTGGTGGACACAGCTGCGCCAGCGGATGCGCGGTCGCTGGGCCACTCGCTGCTTCATTGGAAGCGATTCTCAGTCAATTGCGCGGCGCCGCTCCGCTTCACGGACACATGCCGGAAGCCACCGTCTAAGCTCAGTGAAAACATAATGCCCGAGAGCAGCACATCCAATCTGCGCATTTTGGTGATTGAGATCACCACCGTTGTTGCTCTATCCTTGCTGCTTTTCTTTTATGGTCTCGGAAATTTTGGATTAGCGGGCGCGGATGAACCCCGTTATGCGCAGATAGCCCGCGAGATGCTGCGCAACAACGACTTCGTAACCCCCACTTTGCATGGGAATCCGTGGCTGGAGAAACCCGCGCTCTACTACTGGCGTGCCGCGGCGGCGTTCAGAACATTTGGGGTGCATGACTGGGCGGCGCGCCTCCCTTCTGCGACCTTCGCTCTGGCCCTCGTTATCATCATTTATTTCCACATGCGGCGCTTCCGTCCTGGCGCTCAGTTCGGAGCCGCACTCATTACGGGTGCCTCAGCAGCGATCATTGGATTTTCACGCGGCGCTTCTACCGACATGCAGCTGGCGGCGCCATTCGCGTTCGCTATGCTGGGCTGGTATGCCTGGTTCGAAACGGGAAGCAAGTTCTGGCTGTTCGACCTCTACTTCTTTTTGGCTGTAGGCACTCTGGCCAAAGGACCAGTGGCTCCAGGGCTCGCATTTTTTATCCTTCTCATCTTTGCCGCGGTGCGGCGGGATTTCCGAACGCTGTGGAAGACATTCTGGTGGCCGGGAGTGGTCATCTATTCGGCTATTGTGCTTCCCTGGTACATCGCGGTCCAGCGAGCGAACAACGATTTCTTCAAGGTTTTCTTCCTGCAACACAATCTCGAACGCTTCGCGACGGACCTCTTCCAGCATCGCCAGCCCTTCTGGTACTACATTCCCGTTCTGATACTTTCACTGATGCCGTGGACAGTCTATGCGATCACCGCACTGCTCTCGGCCGCCAAGCAGACCTGGCGCGAATGGCGCAACTCCGCTCCGGGACAAGTCAGGGAAAGTGAGCAGGTGGGGGACTCGTTCCCCGAATTCCTGGTGATCTGGGCGCTGTTTCCCGTCGTGTTCTTTTCGTTTTCGCAGTCAAAGCTGCCGGGATACATCCTCCCTGCGATCCCGCCCTGCACGATTTTGACCGCGGACTATTTGCGCCGAAGGAGAAAGCAGGCGATGCGCATCGGACTCGTGTTTGCACATGCGCTGCTGACTGCCCTCCTTACAGTGGCCGTCCTGCTGGTTCCGCATCTTGTTCTAGATCCCAAATCGGTTCCGCCGGCCGATGCACTCGCGTATGCCTGCGCGATTGGGGCAGCGGTATTCTGCTTCATCTTTTTTCTGGTAAAGCGACGCGGACACCGAATGCTGCTCTGGACCACGATCGTTCCCGTAGCTTTCGGAGTCTTCTTTCTGCTCCACTATTCAGGACGAATCTTAGGGGAGGCCTATTCAAGCCGGCAGGTTGCCGCGTTCATCGAGAAGGTTGAACAGCAACATGTCCCACCACAATTTCGACCGGTGGCGGTTTTCCAGGCGCGTCGTGACGTCGAGTATGGTCTCGGCTTTTATCTTGACGAACCAATCGATCGGTATGAGCGCGGTGAAATTCCCAAAAGCGAACACATCCTGGTGGCGCGGGAAGGCGAGCACGCGGCGATTGCAAAGCTGCTCGGACCAACGCGAAAGTTCGTGTCCTTTGGTTCCCCGTTTCGGGATGTAGAGAATCCGCAGCATTTGGAGGTGCTCTGGGTTTCGTCAAGTGACTCTCTGACAAGGTAAGCTGAGTGGTTACGGCTGTACGCCGTGGTTCCTGCTTCGGAAAAGGCTTTTCGCCAAGGCCGGACTGCTCTTAGACTCTGGTTCCCGACCTTTTGCAGCCGGCGTTTCGCCCACCGGCGGCAAAGACTCGTTTCAGACTCCAGGGGAGTACGATTTTGCCTTTGAGAAACAGCAGAAGCGCAGCAGCCGTGAGACAGGTCCGCCAGGTTGCGGAATGTGAGCCCGTGGAAATTATCGATCTGCGACATTTTGGCGCGGTGGAGCTTCGTCCGCTACTGATGGAGGAGGCGCGGCTATGGTCAGAGCGCATGAGTTGGGATTACCAAAGCTCCGCCGAGATGATCCTGCGCTATCTGGATTCGAAGATTCTTCCCGGCTATGCGGCCGTGGACGACGGACGCACTCTTGGCTATTCGTTTTTTGTGTATGAAGGCAGCAAGGGTGTAGTGGGCGATATGTTTACGTCGGCGCGCGCGGATCGCGATCTTGGCGCACGTCTGCTGGACCATGTAGCCGAGACACTGCAAAACTCTCCCGGCATTCATCGCATTGAAGCTCAATTATTACTGCACGATGCCGGTACGACCTCTTCTCCGTTCCTGCAGCGGGGATTCCGTCGATTTCCGCGGCTCTTCATGTCACTTCCTTTGCGTCAAGCGCCTGTATTTCAGGCGCCTGAGCTGATGAACATCACCCTTCGTCCATGGGCGGAGCAGGATTTTCAGCCTGCGGCAAACGTGATTATGCAGGCGTATGCCGGACACATCGATTCGGAAATCAACGACCAGTACCGCAGCATTGCCGGCTCCTTGCGCTTCTTGAACAACATTGTGCGTTTTCCCGGATGCGGAACCTTCGATCCTGCATCCTCGTTTACTGCTGTTCACAATTCTTCTCGTGCGGTTGTGGGAATGCTCCTCTGCTCGCGCGTGCGTGACGACGTGGGACACGTGACTCAGGTCTGTCTCTTACCCGAATTTCGAGGGCAAGGGCTGGCGCGCGCCATGATGAAGGCATGTCTGCGCAGTCTGCTGGACCGGCGATTTAGCGAGTTGTCACTTACAGTGACGGAAGGAAATCGGAACGCAGTGGATCTATATCGCCGCTTGGGATTCCACACTCGACGAATATTCGATGCCTTTGTCTGGGAAGGCTAGCCAGCGATTTCCGAAATGAACTCTCGTCCGCTCCTGCTCGGACACCGCGGTGCGCGCAAATATGCAGCTGAGAACTCATTCGCAGCTTTTGATCTCGCTATAGAACACGGCTGCGACGGCTTCGAATTCGACGTGCGCTACACGCGAGACGCGCGCTGTGTGATTTGCCACGATGCACTTTATCGGCGTCGACGAATCGTCAGCCGTTCGTTTGCTGAACTGAGCCTCCCCGATGCCGAAGAAGTAATCCAGAAGTACGGCTCGCGCGCTTTTCTGGATATTGAATTGAAGACGCCGGGCGATGCTGGTCCAATCTTGCGTGCCCTCGCCGAAGCGCGAGCAAAACACTACATCATTTCTTCATTTCTCCCAGAAGTACTGCATCGTGTTGCAGCCGAGAACGTAGATGTTCCGCTTGGTCTGATTTGCGAAACCTTCCGGCAACTTCGACGCTGGCCGAAGTTGCCCATTGGCGCAGTCATCATGAACTGGCGTCTCGCGGATAAGAGCTTGATTGACGAACTTCACTCGGCTCGGTTGCAGACCTTCATCTGGACTGTGAATAGCAGGCGAGAAATGGAACGGCTCAGGGAGCTCGGCGTCGATGGAATCATCTCAGACGACACTAAGCTGCTCGTCGCGACTATCAGGCCAAGGAATGAGGGGAACTCAGGTCTGCAAATCCCGAAATCGCGAAATCACGAAATCGCGAAATAGGTTTGCTATGTACTGCGCGACCGCAGAATCTCTCTCACCTCACGATTGATGCGGGCGGCGTCGCGTGTGGCGTTGTCGATCAGGCCAGCCCACCGCTTTGAGGTCTCATCCAGTTTGGATTGGCTGAGCAGGTACGACGCCTGCATGATCGTCTCCAGCGAGTTGCTCAAATCATGCGCCAAACGGCGAAGTTCGGTACTGATGTCGGAGGGAATCTTGGAAGTTGGTTCCATCTGAGTCTGTGCAGACATCTTAACCTTCCCGCATTTGAGGGTAGAAGTTCCCACTTGCTTAGAGGCAAAATCAACGGTTTTAGTTGTTTGCGTAACTCAGGTGTGGTTACCTCGCTTTTCAGGACACGGCACGAGTGCTCTTTGCTGAATTCGTAAGTCACTGATTTCAAACACTCGAGCTTCTGTAATCGAGGTCTCCATTCGAACAATTAAGACACTTCGAATACGGTACTAAGTAGTAAACCGGAATCCTCCCATGGTTTCCTGAGTCTAGAATCCTTCGCAAATCCAGCTACTTACAACCGGAGATCAGGCGCGAGGCCGAGACGCGCCCCGATGTTCCCGGCTCTTTCTCGGAGGCAGTAGTGCGTTTGCGCATTGGGCTCGTTTGTATTTTTCTTTCCGCGGTACAGGCATTTTCAGCTACCAACATTACACCGACCACAACTCTAGCCGCTGAATCCGGCAACAACACCAGCGCGGCTCCAAGTTTTCAAGCTCAGAGCAACGGCAACGCAACCCCAGGAAATGTAAGCAAGGTTGCGACCAGCACGCTGCTCTACAGCGGTTCGACCACCGCAGTCTATGCACACTTCATGCCGTGGTTCGGTGTGAGCTATCACATGAACGTGGGCTATAACTCGGCCGATCCGACGCAGGTAAAAAAGCAGGTCGATGACATGATCAGCCGCGGCATCGCCGGCGTAATCATCGACTGGTACGGTCCGAATGCTTCTCAGGAAAATGCAACGACATTGGCAATGGCGAATGAGGCTCAATCCCGAAACGGGGCATTCCAATTCGCCATTATGGAAGACGCCGGTGCCATCAGCAACTGCGCCAACACCAGCGGCTGCGACGTTACTGCGGCGCTTATCTCCGACCTCAACTACATTACGCAAACCTACATCAGTTCGCCGGCCTACATTCGCTGGAATGGCAATCCGGTCGTGTTCTATTTTGGCGTCGAGTCGTACCCGATTGACTGGACGCGCGTTCGCGCGAACACTGCCGGTAATCTTCAGTTCGTCTTTGAAAATGACGGCGGATTTACGCGCTCGTACTCGAATGGTGGATTCTCCTGGGTGCAGCCTTCCAATGTGACGCAGAGCGATCCAATGTCGCTGAACTATCTGACCGACTTCTACTCGACCGCGCAGCAGTATCCTGCCAAGCTTCCTGTGGGAGCTTCCTACAAAGGTTTCAACGACACGCTCGCTTCCTGGAGCGCCAATCGCATCATGCAACAGCAATGCGGTCAAACTTGGCTCAGCAGCTTTGCGAAAGCTAACAGCATGTGGTCGACTTCGAAACAGCTTGCGTGGTTTCAGCTTGTCACCTGGAACGATTACGAGGAAGCCACGGAAATTGAAACGGGAATTGACAATTGCGTGAGCGTCAACGCGTCGGTGTCCGGAAGCACCTTGAATTGGAGCATCACCGGAAACGAGAACACGCTCGATCACTACACCATATTTATCAGCAGCGACGGGCAGAACCTGATGTCTTTGGGAGATTTCCCAGTCGGGACACATTCGCTCGATCTGTCAAGCTTTGGTTTCAATGCGGGAACGTACTCGGTGTATGTAAAGGCGGTAGGAAAGCCCTCGATTCTGAATCATATCTCCGCAGCAGCCACATACCTCAGCGGAGGAGGTGGACAGCCTCAGCCCCCGGTGGCGAGGCTCTCTCTAAGTCCCGGATCAGGAACGGCGCCCCTGACCGTTACAGCCTCGACTTCCTCCTCGACCGATCCGCAGGGCAGCGCTCTTACTTCGACGATTAATTTCGGAGACGGTGCGAGTGCCGCAGGTCCCATTGCTTCCCACACCTACGCCAACACTGGCAAGTACACGGTTTCGGCGACGGTGACTGACGCTCTGAACCTGCAGGCGCAAGCGACGGCTACAGTGAGCGTAACGGCGAACCCGACACTCACGGTGACTCAGCCGCTTAACAATTCGACGGTGCCCGGTCCCATTCATGTCGTGGCGAACGGATCCGCTCCGAGCGGTGTGGATGCTCTCCAGATTTATCTCGACCACACTCTCGTGTATCAGATCAATGCAAGCTCCATGGACACCACAGTGAGTGCAGCGGCGGGCACTCACTTGCTTGTCCTCAAGCTCTGGGACAAGCTCGGCAATGCTTACATGCAGTCACTTAACGTCACTGTTGCTCCTTCGTTTTCGGCTTCGCTTTCCCTGAACCCAACCACGACTTCTGTGGGATCGAGCGTGACTGCAACCGTGAGCTCCAGTTCGGGAACGATCGCCAGCTCACAAATCGCATGGGGAGACGGCACGAGCTCTGCGGGTCCTTCGGCTTCGCACGTCTATGCCCAAGCTGGTACCTATACGGTCTCAGCTTCTGCGACCAGCACCCAGGGCGCCACGGCGCAGGCTAGGGCGACTGTAAACGTTAGTGCTCAGACTGTTACGCTCAACGTCGCGCAACCTGCCAATGGAGCTTCCACGTACTCGCCAATACACGTGGTCGCCAGTGGGTCGGCTCCCAGCGGCGTCGATGCTATGCAGATTTACCTTGATGGAGCCCTGGTTTATCAGATAAATGCTGCATCTTTCGACACAACAGTTGCCGCGAGCAAAGGTACGCACGCCGTAGTGGTGAAATTGTGGGATAAACTCGGAAACCCTTACAAGAAGAGCATAAGTGTTACAGTGCTTGCGCCGCTGGTCGCCTCTTTGTCGGTCAGCCCAACAACGGTTAGCGTTGGCAGCAGCGTGCAGGCCACTGTGTCGGCTGCTTCAGGAGCGATTGGGAATTCATCCATCTACTGGGGAGATGGAACTCAGTCTCCTGGTCCCATGGCTTCGCATACATATGGTTCAGCCGGTACTTACACGGTTACGGCCCAGGCAGCAGACGCGGTGAAATCGGTATCCGCCGGTTCGGTAGCAGTCACTGTACAAGCTAAAGCAGGTGTGGTGATGCAGTCGCCACTCGCCAATAGTGTGGTACCTCTCTCGATGCGCGTCCAAGGATATTCAACTTCCCCAATCGGGATTGTTGCCATGCAGATTTACATAGATGGCGCGCTCATTTATCAGAACGCCTTGAGCCAGGTGGATACATATCTGAATGTTTCTCCAGGAAGCCATCTTGTGGCTTTGAAAGCCTGGGACAGTGCCGGTGCTGCCTATATGCAGACGGCTACCGTCACTGCACAGTAAAACAACAATCGCAAACGCGACAGGGCGTCCTCGGACGCCCTGTTCTATTCAGAGCACGACTTGACTCACACATGACAGCTTTTCGCGCGAGCCTTACACTCAATAATGAATGAAGATTGCCCTTGGTCAGATTAATCCCACGGTAGGGGATTTCTGCGGAAACGCCTCCAAGATTATTTCCTACACACGAGAGGCTCGGGAACGCGGCGCCGATCTCATTCTTTTTCCCGAATTGGCAATTTGCGGTTATCCCCCGCGTGACCTGGTTGAGAAGCCATCTTTTGTCACTCAAAGCGGCAATACGCTTGCCCGCCTCGCTCGGGAAGCTCAGGGGATTTCCATCGTCTGCGGTCTGGTGACGCCGGCGAAAAGCGAAACCGGGAAGTCAGTGATGAACTCTGCCGCCTGGCTGCGTGATGGGCACGTCGAATTCATGCAATCGAAGATGCTGCTGCCCACCTACGACGTTTTCGACGAAGATCGCTACTTTGCTCCCGCCCGAAAGCAAGAGATCTTTGCCTTCAATGGCTCAAAAGTTGCGCTCACGATCTGCGAAGACGCATGGAATGACAAACACTTCTGGCAAAAGCGGCTGTACAACATTGATCCCGTCGAAGAGTTAGTCCGCGCCGGCGGAAATCTGGTGATTAACATCTCGGCTTCGCCATTCACAGTTCACAAACGGGAAATTCGCCTGAAGATGCTGCAAGCCATTGCTGCAGATTTCAAGATTCCCGTCGTGATGTGCAATCAAGTCGGCGGTAATGACGGATTGATCTTCGACGGATCGAGTCTCGTAATAGGCGCTGATGGTCGCGTGCTCGCCCAAGCCAAGTCCTTCGAAGAAGATCTCGTGTTCTTCGATACCGAGACTCTGACCGGAGATATGCATGAGCAGCCAGTTGGACCCGACGCCGAAGCTTATGCGGCGTTAGTACTTGGAACGCGCGATTACGTTCGCAAGTGCGGCTTCAAGAAAGTGGTGGTTGGGCTGAGTGGAGGCATCGATAGTGCCCTGACTGCGGCCATAGCCTGCGATGCTCTAGGGAAAGACAACGTGGCCGGAGTTTCGATGCCGGGTCCCTATTCATCACAGGGTAGCAAGGACGACGCCCGCGAGTTGGCTCGAAATCTCGGAATCAGATACGAAGTCATTCCGATCACCTCGGTATTCGATGCTTTCCGTGAAGTGCTTAACCCCTCTTTCACGGGTCTACCTGAAGATTTCACGGAAGAGAATCTGCAATCGCGCCTTCGCGGATCCACATTGATGGCTCTGTCCAATAAATTCGGAGCGCTCGTGCTTACGACAGGCAACAAATCTGAAATGGCGGTCGGATATTGCACGCTATATGGCGATATGTGCGGAGCCCTGGCGGTTATCGCGGATGTACCCAAGACTATGGTGTATCGTCTGAGCGAATACCGAAATGGGATCTCTCCAGTGATCCCGCGCTCGACGATCCAGAAGGTACCATCGGCAGAGCTGCGTCCCAATCAAACTGATCAAGACACGCTGCCTCCATATGACGTAATCGATTGCATTCTTGAAGGCTTCGTCGAGGAATATAAAACCGCTGAAGAAATTGCTAAAGAGCATGGCTACGATTGCAAGGTGGTAATGTCCGTTATTCGAATGATCGAGCGCAGCGAATACAAGCGCCAGCAGGCGGCGCCAGTTTTGAAGATCAGCCAGAAAGCCTTCGGCACAGGGCGGCGTTTTCCCATTGCTGCCAAATACGAAGGCGAATGCTGATTTTCCGGAAACAATTTCATCAAAGGGGAAACCTTGAAGACGACAATTCGCGTTGTTTGCTTTGCTGTACTTTTTGCCAGCATTGTCTCCGCTCAGACCGCAAAGTCCGCTCGCACTCAAAAAGCTGCTCCTGCCGCGAAGGAATCGACAGCTGCGACGATTACGGTTAAACGTCCAAGCATGGAGATGCTGAATTCTTTCATGCATCACATGTTTGGCTACGATCCGATGATCAAGTGGAAGGTCGAGAGTGTGCGACCTTCCGAAGTGCCCGGCATCACGGAGGTCGTTGTCACCTTCGGAGAGCCTCCGCAGCAGCGAACGGCTTTTTATGTCGGCAGCGATCTGGAGCACGCCTTTATCGGCCAGATCATTCCTTTCGGAGCTGATCCGTTTGGCCCGGTGCGGAACAAGCTCGCTGCTGAAGCCAAAGGCCCGGTTCAAGGGAGCGCGAGCGCTCCGGTTGAGATCGTAGAATTCAGCGATTTCGAATGTCCCCACTGCAAGAAGGCGCAGCCAAAACTGGAACAACTCATGAACGAGTCGCCCAATGCGCGTCTCGTCTTTGAGAACTTCCCTCTTTCAAGTATCCACAAATGGGCCGATTTGGCTGCGGCCTATGCGGATTGCGTCGCGCGCAGTAATCCCGACAAGTTCTGGAAGTTTTTCCATTCGGTTTTCGATCAGCAGGAACAGATCACCGCCGAAACGGCTGCAAGCAAGCTGAGCGCTCTTGCTACCGATGCTGGGGTCGATGCTGGCGCCACCGCTACGTGCGCGAACTCACCAGAAACGAAGACTCGCGTGAATCAGCAGTACGAGTTAGGCGTTTCGGTTGGAGTGAATGCCACGCCTACGCTGTTCCTGAACGGCAGGAAGATCGAAAATGTGAATGACACGCCGGTTGAAGTTCTCAAACAAATGATCGACTTCGAAGCCAGCGAATCACAGAAGAAATAGTCATGGCTACGGACTGCTCGGTGGTGGAACGAACACGGTGCTTGCATTCGCGTTGTGCAGAGAGTCGCGGACGAGATGAGGACGGATGGTAATCAGCAGTTCGGCATCATCCGTTTGCTTATTGTGGAGCGAAGTGCCCGGTCCGAGTATCGGAAGCTGAGCGATGCCGGGTAGACCCTGCAAACTCAGCTGCTCCTGCCTCGTCACCATTCCCGCTAGCACTGCAGTCGCGCCGATTGGTATTCCTATAGTCCCCGTGTATTCGCGGTTCGTAATCACCGGCACGCCGTTGAGTTGAGTTGCCCCAAGCCCGCGAAGCTGAAATTCGAGTTTCAGGGAAACATCACGCGCTCCATGAATCGTCGGCGTGGCTTTCAGCGTGAGTCCAAGGTCTTCGTAGGAAAAAGACGGAAACGGAGCCGTGAACGATCCATTACCGAGAACCTGAGAAATTGCTGCTGTGTTAAAGATCGGTGCGAAGCTGGCATTCAGAATGGGATACCGCGTGCCATCGCGAAATGTTGCCGGATCGCCTTGCTCAGCACGAAGCAGCACGTGATCAAGGGAGCGAAATGAGGACGTATCCAAAGATGCATGCAGCGAAGTTCCGGGAACGATGAGTCCACTGCGGGAAATTCCTCCGCCAAAGGTTGCGATAGGTTGATTCAGAATCGAATTCTGCCCTCCCGCTGCCAGTCCCGCAAGGAGCGCTGCAATCGAGGAGCTGTTTGCCTGATTGATAGCGCCGCTGGAAATCAGTTGATTGATCACGTCCTGATTTGCTCCGCTCAGAAGCTTCTGCGCTTCAGTGTTCACGTTGAAGAGCGTGAACTGAGTGGGAATAAGCAAACCAAGATCGCGCGCCAGAGTTTGCTCCACCTGATAGACGTTCACCTCCAGCATCACCTGCGGTTTACCGGAATAAAGATCCTCCAGAATCCGCGTAGCCGCATCGAGCATCGGCATCGGCGCACGTACAGTAACTTGGTTCGAACTGGTTGCAGGCATGACGAAGCGGATATCGAAGATCGTGCGCAGCAACGTCACTGCATCATTGATGTCTTGTGCTGATGACGCGTCACCGATGTAGAACGTGCGCATTGCGAGCCGTTCGAAGTTTCGCCGGTTTTCTGGAGTGTCTGCGAAGACGAGTGCCTGATTGGCGGCAACTGGAACATAAAACGTGTCGGTCATCTGCGACGCGATAGTGATCGCGGTCGCGAAGCTTGCGCCATCAATATCGAAGCGCTGCTGCTTGCTCGTGACGGAGTTGTCGATCAGCGGACGTATGCCGTAAGCATTCCAAACTTCATTCAGCAGCCCGCGAGTGTCCCCTTTGTAGTGGAAATCATGCGGCGCGTCCTTGGGCTCCAGATATATGTCGTCTGCATCGCGATAGCGGATCTTTGGTTCCGATGCTGAGGTTTCCCCCAGCGCAGAACGCAATCCTTGCTCCGCGACGGCATTCTTCGGGTCGAGGGCAAGGGCTGCGCGAAAGTTTGAGATCGCTTGCTCCCTTTGATTTCCAGCAAGATCCTGAGTAGCCTGCCTGATCTTTTGACGGATGTCATTCTGGCGAAGCAGTTCCTCCGCAGTGAGAACCTGTATGTTGTCTGGGTCGAGCTCAATAGCCTCATCAAGGAGATTCTTCGCGCGTGCGAAGTCGCCAGCTCGAATTGAATCGATTGCGGCGGTGTAATCTTTGTCAGCTTTCTTGCGATTGCGCTCGTTCTTGTTGCCTGCATATGCAGGACACAGGAGGCAAAGGCCAGCCATGAGAACGAGACATGTACGCATGGTGAGATTCTAGTCGAGCTGCAACTTTGAACGAAGCAGTAAGGCTTTCTTGCGCCTAGCTTTGTATGAGATCACGGCAGCAGGATATGCAGATTTCCGGCGCATGAGCGAGCAGTTCTTCAAAGCTGTAGATTCCCGTAGCGACGGCGATCGCTGGGATCTCGTTGGCATGCGCCGAGCGAATATCGGCAGGCGTGTCACCGACAACGTACACTTTGGCTTTTGAGCCGCGAAGCTCACGCGCGGTCTGTACTCCGAAGGCGATGATGTCGTCTCGTTTTTCCCTCTCTCCGGAGAAGGCTCCGAACGAGAAGTAATCGCGCAGGCCGCAGGCACGGAGCTTTGCCCAGCCAACGGGTTCGAGATTGCCTGACGCTACACCGAGTAGCTTTCCTTCTGCTGACAGGTGTTCAACCAATTCCCGAATGGACGGACAAAGCTCTGGACGAAGATCGGCGGCGTTGCGCTCGACCTCATCTGTCATGATTCGCAATACAGAAGGCAATTTAGGTCGCCATTCGCTCTCAGGCACTCCCGCTACTTCGAGGTAAGCGCGAAGTATGCCGACATCGGTGTTTCCGTGAACAGGGACACCGTCGATGCGGAAGTCAAGTCCGAAGACTTGTTGTACAGCGTGATGAAACGCGAAGTAATGAACAGCATCACGGCTGTTTAGCAGTGTTCCGTCGATATCGAATAGGTAAGCGTCTGCCGCCTTCCAATCGACTCCAGGTTTTATATGAATCGAAGGTGCCTGGCTCGTGGGAATTTCGGCAGCACCTGCCCACCCGGTCTTCAGTTTCGGACCAGATACTGTGGGTAAATGCTCTTGCGTTGATTGTGTCCCGATTGCCTCGTCGTCGGCTTGGCGAAGCTTCATCTCCTCATCGTACAGCTTTTCTCTCCAGCGGTTCCAATTCGGGGCGAGCGCTGCGTGGAGGACGGCGAGCGCCGTTGCGCAGCTCTCCTAAGTCGAGATTCAGTTCAGAGATGGTGCGGCTGAGGGTATTGCGGTGCATCCCGAGCTCGCGGGCTGCCTTGCTCTGATTGCCATGATTGCGGTCAAGCACATTCATGATGAAGCGCTTCTTGAATTCCCGGACTGCTTCAGAATAGAGAATGCCGGACTCATGCATTTGCGCGACGAGTGCCTCAAGCTGGTTCTTCACAGAGCCTCCAAAACACGCCAATAAATCAAGTCAACAGCAGGCAGCCACAAGGCCGCAGGGTATGAGCGAATGAAAACTACTTGGCTGTCCCCGCCGGAACAGCTTTCTTCCCAGACTCGGCGCGCAACTCCGCATCCTCCTGCCATTTGCCAATCGCCTGCGCCCCGGCGCGCACACGCGCGCGCAAATCGTAAGGCGCAACCCAGGTCGCAGTGCGAGCAGCCACTAGGAAGTAGCCGCCCATGCTCGACCGGGCAAGGGCTTGATTGTCAGGAGCAAATGCGGCGATCGCAAGCACGCCGACGGTGACGATAGCGACGCCTCGAACGAGTCCGAAGGCTCCTCCGAGCAGACGGTCAACCCAACTGAATCCCACTTCCTTCATCGCCCAACGTGCGAGGCGTCCGACCATTCCTGCGAGGATCAACACAGCGAAAAAGATCGTCAGGAAGGCGGCGATGTCAGCGTATTGAGTTGCGTTGACGTATGGGCGGTATACGCCCGAGAGACGGTGATATCCCCAAACCGCGCTCAAGTATCCGAGAACCACTCCGGCCAGAGAGAAGATCTCGTACAAGAACCCTTGAGCAGCCGACAACAGGATCGAAAGCAAAATCACGCCAACGATGGCCCAGTCAACGAGCGTCACAGTTCGAGCTCCTTGCCGGAGAGTTGGCGGTACGCCTGAATGTATTTCTCGCGCGTCTTCTGAACAATGTGGTCAGGAAGCGCGGGAGCCGGTGGGTTCTTGTCCCACCGAATGGATTCAAGATAGTCGCGCACGAATTGCTTATCGTAGGAGAGCTGCTGTCCTCCAGGACGGTAGCTCTCGGCCGGCCAGAAGCGCGAGGAGTCGGGAGTGAGTACTTCGTCGGCGAGAGCGATGTTTCCATCGATCAGGCCGAATTCAAACTTTGTATCAGCAATGACAATGCCGCGTTTTTTCGCGTGCTCAACCGCGAGCGAGTAGATGCGAAGCGTGAGATCGCGCAGCTTCTCTGCGGTGGTTTGTCCGACCATTTTCATCATTTCGGCAAATGGAATGTTGATGTCGTGTCCACTCGTCGATTTTCTCGCCGGAGTGAAGATCGGTTCCGGCAAGCGGTCGGATTCGCGCAGTCCCGCGGGAAGTTTGATTCCACAGACCGCTCCGGTCTGTTGATATTCCTTCCAGCCGGAGCCGGAAAGGTATCCGCGAGCCACGCACTCGACTGGAAACATCTTCGCGCGACGCACGAGCATCGATCTTCCACGAAGTTGCTCGCCAAATTCACGCAGCGGCTCGGGATAATCTTCCACTCGCGCCGTGATCACGTGATTCGGAACCACGTTGCGCAGAAAATCAAACCAGAAGAGCGAGAGCTGCGTGAGAACTTTTCCCTTATCGGGAATTGTGCTGGCGAGAATGTGGTCGAAGGCCGAGATTCTGTCCGAAGCGACGAAGAGGAGATGCTCACCCGCCTCGTAGATGTCCCGCACCTTGCCCTGAGCATGCAACGTCGCGGGAAGGTCGGGTTGGGTCAGCACTGAATTCAAGGTCGGGTGATTTCTACTCAAGAAGTGACAGGAAGCATTCGTATTCTAACCCGCACGGAATTTTTGTCAACGCATCCGGAGATGACTTGGTGAGCAATAAACGTTCAATCACTTGCGTGAAAGAAAAAAATGTGATGGAGCATGAGAAAAACTTCCGAGAAGTTGTTCGTTCCGAGAATCTGCAGAGAGATGTTGCAGTGTCGCTTGAAGAATTGCTGGGCATCAGCGCAAATTTTCTGCGAGAAGTTTTGTTCAGAGCTTCCACAGAATGCACAGGGCGGAGTCCTTTGCTGAGTGGAGAAGTTTCCCTCTGAGTTGGACACCGGGAATGCGTATTCAGGATTTCTGAGCTGAGGAATTATTTCGAAGTGACGGTGGTCGATGCGAAACGATCAAGCCATGCGCGTTGTTCGACCGTTTCAGGGACTGCAACTCCACGAATATGGCTGAGTTGATCGGTAGCTGTCCCGGGACTAAAGCCTCTTCCGATAAGAATCGATGCAGCCAGCAAACCGCTGCGACCTACTCCTTGTCTGCAGTGAATCACAACTTTTTCTCCACTCAAAAGTTCCGACTTGAGCCTCTCGACTAAGCTTCTTATCGATGCTTCGGAAGTTGGAATGCGACGATCGGCAATCGGAAAAGATGTGAATGTCATTCCTTGCGATTCGGCTTCGCGAACTTCCTTTGTCAGACTCAAATCTCTTTCTTCTTCGGAAGTGAGCAAAGAGACAATGTGACTGATTCCGGCCCGACGCCAAGTCAACATTTCATCCGCGAGCCATTCTCCACCTCGAGGTCGCGATGCAATCGCAAGTTGTCCTGGCCATGGGCCATCAATCCAATACAACTTTGTGCCTGTCATGTTCCCTTAGTCCGAACGCAAGGACTTCCCGAAGAAATCGGGCGTAACAACTCCTACGGTTTCGAGTACCCCAGCCAGCGCAGCAAGGCGGAAAGCACTTCTTCGAAAGCTTCAGGACGGAGCGCACCTAGTTTGTGCAACGCCGTGGCTGACGGAAAAGTGGTCACTCCTTGAACAAGGAATGCGCCCGGTTTCAGGAATGACGCTGGAACCGTGACTTCAAATTGCGAACCCCGCAGCGAAGTCGTGTGAGGTACAACAGTGATTAGTGCCCGATCCTGATCCCCAAACGAGACGCTAACGACGAGCGCAGGTCTGGTCTTGCCGGCGAAACCAAAATCGATGAGCCAAACCTCACCGCGACTTGGTATCGGCATCTTCGTCGGCGAGTGTACGGAAGAGAGCAGAGGACGCAGCGCCGATCTCGCTATCAGCTAGCGGACCCGAATCAAAAGGCAAGCACCGGCGCAGGATTTCGCCAGCGAATTCTCGCTTCTCCTCGGCTTCGAGGTGCTCAAATGCGATGAGCAAATCCTGTGCTCTTGGTGTCATGCCCCTATGTTAACAGTCCTCCCGAATCGGCGATGACGAGTAGTGCTTGGGACGTCGGTTATCCCAAAATTCTCAAGAATTTGTTCGAAGAACTCTGGAATCCCGGGAACACCTGCGCGAGATCGCGATTTCCCAAGTGGCGATCGACCATTTCTCCGAGCACCTGGCGGAAATCGGTTGTCAGCGCAAGGTCGCGGCCTTGATAGAGCTGCGATTGATCGAGACCCGGCCAGCGGCCGTACACTTTTCCGCCGCGCACTGGACCACCTACAACGAACATCACGTTAGCGTGTCCGTGGTCCGTGCCACCGTTGCCATTCTGACGCGCGGTGCGCCCGAACTCTGACATTGAAACCAGCACGGTGTTTTCGCCGAGATCGCCGAGGTCGTTCCAGAACGCTGCGATAGATTGCGAGAACTCGCGCAGCACGTTAGCGAGCTGACCTTGTGTGCTGCCTTCGTTTACATGATGGTCCCACCCGCCAATATCGGCGAACGCCACTTCTACTCCAAGATCGGCTTTCAGCAGTTGTGCAACTTGTCGCAGGCTGTCTCCAAATCGGCCACGCGGATAATTTGCTCCGGGAGCCGGCGTGTACCGCGCCGGATCGGCGGCCTTGAGCATCTTCACGGCTTCGAAGGTCTCTTGGCCGGTGCCATGAAGGATGCTATCCACCGACTGCGCGTACATCGCCTCGAACGTGTTGCTGATCGGCGCTGCATTCGGATTGCGACCGCCGACGCCGAAGTCATTGATGTTGCTCAACGCGACTGCGGGAAATTTTCCCGCAAGCGTACGCGGCAGCGCTGTGCTCAACGCGACTGCGCTAAACGGAGAGTGCTGTTCCTGGAGCGTCTGCATCGCGCGGTTCAGCCAGCCATCTTCGGTGGACTTCAATCCTGGTGTGCCCGACTCCATGAAATCCTGCGCGTCGAAGTGCGAGCGTGTTTCGTCGGGAGAGCCGGCAGCGTGAATGATCGCGAGATGTCCCTGATCCCACAGTGGCTTGAAAGATTCCATCGCAGGATGCAGTCCAAAGAATCCATCGAGATCGATGGCCGAGAGCTGACCGGTTGAAGGACGAGGAATAGCAATCGTCGGACGCATCGAGTAATACGCCTGCTCGCCGTGCGGCACGACGATGTTCAGACCGTCCGCGGCGCCGCGCTGAAAGAGCACCACCAGGCGCTTCTTTCCCGTTATGGGAGCCGTGGATCCATAGACCGCCCGGGTGAGGAAGCTCGGGATCGCCGAGGTTCCCACAAGCGCCATCGCGCCACCCTTCAGGAATGCTCTTCTTGTGATTGCCATATATCTACTCCAATTCTTACTGCTGAGAAAACGTCTCTGCGTAACCTATCGACGCTGGAACTCCGGTGATCCCAGAAGCAATCCAGCGATTAGTCGCAAATTTGTACCCTCGGCTGCCGGAACGTTGTTGCGCGCTGCAGCTTGGGGATCATTCAATTCGTTCAGAATCGTCGCATGCGTCTGCTTCGATACGTCACCGTCGAGCAACGCGTTCTCGAAATTGGCTAATGCTCCGTCAGGATCATGCGGCATTTGGTTCTCGTTCAACGTTGCCGACGGATTCCACTGAATGCCCGGCAGCTTTCCTGATGCCAGCGCCAAACCGAAGTTCATGCGATTCAGCAGCGCCGCAGAGTTCACCCACGCGTCGGCCTTCATCGAATAACCGGTGGGAGGCTGCATCGCATACAGCGGCATGCCGAGCTTTTGCAATTGGTTATTTAGAGCTTGCGGAGTCTGCACATCCGCACCTGACGCCCTGATCGCCGAAACCACAAATTCCAGCGGAGTCTTTACCTTTGCCCGATATGTCTGCGGAGCCCAAAACTCAGGCGAGTGATACATCGTGCGCAGAACTTCGCGGATGTCGCCGTCGGAGTCCAAGAAAGTTTTCGCCATGTGATCCACTAACGACTGCGGTGGATCGTCAGAGACGAATCGCATCGCGAGCTTTTTGGAGATGAAGCGAGCCGTCGAAGGATAGTGCGCGAGCATGTCGAGCGCCTTCATGCCTTCGTTCTCGCCGTCCTCTTTGAATTTCTTGCCAAGCACGATCTTCGTGCCCGGCTCGTGACGGCGCTCGTCAAACTTAAATTCGCCGCCCTGTTGCGGCTTATCGATGGTCCAGCCGGTCAACACCTTCGCGAGTTCCGTGACGTCTTTCTGTGTGTAGCCGCCATCGACCCCGAGCGTGTGCAGCTCCATAATCTCGCGCGCGTAGTTCTCGTTCAGTCCACTCGCACGTTTTTTCTTTTGTTCTGGATTCTGCTCGCGACGCGGCCGTGGCGGATCGTACACGATCATTCCAAACGGACCGCGGCGCAAACGGCCAGGCCTTTGGCGCTCTCCACCGAAGCGCGCGAAATCGGAATCGGGTCCAATGCTTTGCCAGTTGTCGAGGTAGAAGAGCATCGCTGGGCTCTTCGCCGTAGCCACCAGCAGATCTTTGAATTTGCCCAGCGCATGCGGACGAATCACATCCCGCTCATACGCGGTGAGCATGTAACGATCAGCGCCTTTGTTGATGAAGACGTTGAAGTGGTTCATCCAGAAGTCGGTCATCACTTCATCAAGCTGGCGCTCGCTGTAGATCGCGCGCAGCAGCTTCGCCTGGATAAGCTCGCCCTGCACCACTTGCTGCGGATTCACCATTGCCAGCAAGGTTTCCTTTTGCTGCGGTGTGAAGCCGTCGACCAGTCGCTCGCGCTCCTGCTGATTCAGCGATCGTGCAACCGCGCGCATGTCATCGGGCCCCATCTTCATCAGATCTTTGAAGCGCTGGTCAGGAGGCTCGTCCATTAGAGAGTCGGCGCTGAGCGACGCGTACATGCGATCTTCCATATCGGCGCCGCCTCTACGTCGTTTTCCTCCTCTGGCATCTGGTGGGGCCTGGGTGTCGCCATTCTGCGCCGCGGCTTGAGCATTCGCAGCGTCCTGCTTGGCTTCCTGCTTCTGGCGCTGACGATCAAGTGCTGCTTCGTAGATCGCCTTTTCCTGCGGATCACGTGGGATCGAAGCCTTGCCTTTTTCGACTGCCTTGATCACCTGCGGAGGAGGGAAGTCCCGCACGAGCTCATTCGTGCTCATCTTGAGCGTTCGAAACGGAGCTAGCCGCGCTTCGAGCGCCGAGTCGTCGATCTTCTCCGGATGAAGCTGTTGCTCGAACCAGTTGTCGATGCCTATGGCTTCGACACGCTGCACGTCGCCCGGCCGTGGGCCAAAGGTAAAGCGATTGAGCACGTGGATCGCCCGCTTCTGCTCGTCCATCTGCATCGCAGCAGCGTTGGCCTGAGCTTTTGATTTTTTGTTTTTCTTCTTGTCGGCGGCGACGACGGCGAGCGCCGAAGTCAGCGTTAGAAGCAGAAGCAGCGAGGCCAATAGCTTCCGATTCTTGTGCATAGGAACGTCTCTCCAGGTGCGACAGTACAGCAGTTCGTCCCCTGATTAAAACCCGAAAACAGATGAAAGTTTCAGGAATCGTGCACCAGAAGACTCGCCGGCAGTAATCGCGGCTTTTGAGCTAACGCTTTGACCGTCCGAGACTTATGACGGTTAGGGCGGGAACGCCTGTATCAGCAATGATTAACGTTCAGCTTCAGAAGTGCTTCTGAAGCTCGGTAAATCGCCCCAGAGTCAGCAATCTCTGTCCCGAACGTGAGGGGGTGCCGATCTCTTCGTGCTCCAGGACCCAAGTCATGTCATGCGGCACAAACACGGCGTGCAAGCCAGCCTCCAGCGCCGGATTCACGTCGGAACGCGGGCTGTTGCCGACCATCCATGTAACCTCCTGATCAAGACCATACTTTTCAGCGACGCCGTGATAGGCTCCCGCATTCTTCTCTGCCACAACTTCCACGGCAGCGAAGTACTCCTGCAATCCCGATCGTTCCACTTTGGAAATCTGCTCGGCAGGATTGCCTTTGGTCATCAGGATGAGGTGATGCTCTCGCGCGTTGAGATGCTTGAGCGTTTCTGGAACTCCCGCGATAACTTCTACCGGATACTCGGCAATCCGAAATGCAAACGCATGGATTTTATCGCGCAGCTCTCCTGTCAATGCTTCGACGCTCAGACACTCGAATGTCTTGCAGAGCGCGTTGGCAAAACTGCGAATGCCGTATCCGTGCGTCTTGATCGACTCCCTCTCGACTTCGTTCAGCCGCGCGCGAACCTGCTCCGGCGTGAACGCGTGATGATTGAGGAAAGAGATGAAATCTGCAATCGCGCGCTCGAAGTAGATGTTGTTCTCCCAGAGCGTGTCATCCGCGTCGATGAGCAGCGTTTGCGGCGTTCCGTTCTGGAGGTGGGCTGACACGACTTGAGAATAAATCAAACGGCGGATTGAACACGGAGGTCACGGAGGTCACGAAGGATTGTCAGAGTTTGTTGCAAATCTCTTCTTATAGATAGAGAGTTCGTCGCATGCACGACATTGGTGTCGACGCCGGTGACAACCTCTGTGTCCTTCGTGTCCTCCGTGTTCAGCTTTAAGGTTTTTGCGTAGGCCGCAGAAGGATCTCGCTAGCGAAAGACTGTGGCGCCTGCGTAACGACCATCGCCACGACATGCGCCACGTCGGCCGGTTGCAGCATTTTGCTGAGATTCTTTCCGGTGTGCGGACTCAGGTCTGTGTTCACCGATCCGGGACAGACCACGGTCACGCGAATGTTGTGCGCCCGCAGCTCTTCTGCAACCGAGTACGACAATCCGTTCAGGCCCCATTTCGAAGCCGAGTAAGTCGCGCCATTCGGCAACGCGTTCTTGCCCGCGAGCGAGGAGATGTTGACGATGTCGCCTCCGCCGTTCGCGATCAAGATGGGGGCAAATGCGCGGATCATGTAGTACACACCACGCAGATTGGTATTGATGATTTTGTCCCAAGTCTCAGGATCGGTCTCGTGCAGCGGTGACGAAAAGCCGCCGATTCCGGCGTTGTTGATCACGATCTTGAGCTTCTTCGGGCGATCGCCGATCTTGCCCGCGAGTTGCTGCACGTCGGATAGCGAGCTCACGTCACAAGGCACGCCTTCGCATTTGCCGCCAGTCTTGCGAATACTCTGCGCGACCTTTTCCAATTCGTCGCGCTTGCGCGCAGTGATTACGACCTCGCATCCCATTCCGGCAAGCTTCTCGGCAATCGCCAGGCCGATGCCGCGGCTTCCACCGGTTACGATGGCGACTTTGTCCTGCAATGGAGCACTCACAAGCTTCTCCTCAACCAATCTTCGTTCGCCTTTCCACCATACGCTCCCAAACGCTCCAGGGCAGCATCGCGCGCATGAAGTAGCCCATCTTGGCGTCCCGTCCTGAGCGGTAGCGCAGCTTTGGATTCGGATCCTGCGAGACGCGAACGATCAGGCTTGCCACATCGATCGGGTCCGGCAACTCTCGATGCGACTCCTTCACGCCATCGACGTACCTCCTGCTACGTTCTTTGTTCGGAGACGTGCCGTCCGTCGATGCTCGACTGACCAGAACATTGCGAGTCCAGATGTCTGTTTTGTAGCCGCCTGGTTCGACCAACACAACTTTGATTCCAAGCGACCGAACTTCGATGCGTAACGCTTCAGCCCATCCTTCGAGGGCGTGCTTCGAAGCGCAGTAGCTCGAAACCATCGGCTGTCCGATTAGTCCCAAAATGGAAGAGACCATAATGATGTGCCCGGATCGTTGCGCGCGCATCGTTGGAAGCACGGCCTTTGTCACGGCAACTTGCCCGAAGAAGTTTGTATCGAGCTGCAGCCGCAGTTCGTCGAGGGCGACATCTTCCGCAAAGCCACCGACGGCAAAGCCTGCGTTATTCACGAGAACATCAATGCGACTGTGATCGCGAGCTATATCGGAGATTACTGAAGGAATTTTCTCGAATTCTGTTATGTCAAGCTGTCGCACCTCGACTCGATCAGCCAGTTTTCCGGCAGACGCGAGCGCAGCGTCCAATCGCTCGCGCCGATTCACATCGCGCATGGTCGCAACAACGAAATGTCCAGCTTTTGCGAGTTCCACGACCGTCAGCAAGCCAAAGCCGCTGGAGCTGCCGGTAACGACTGCGACTCTCTTCGTATTCATGCGCTGGAATTGTAGCTGCCACCGGCGAAAGAGCGAACACGGAGGACACGGAGGGGACGAAGGATTGATTCATCGCAGCTCCAAACTCGTCGTCCTCCGCACGAATCTCTAGAATCATCAAAACCGTTGCATTTGGACAGACAGATGTTCGCCCTCCAATAGCCCAATGCATACGCTGGTTTGATTTATACACATTCCTAACCCCAACTACGGTTCGGAATCACAAGACAAGAAAGTTCCTCTGTGTCCTTCGTGTCCTCCGTGTTCAATCCCAGAAGTTTGCAAATCAACTCTGGTTACGAGAACATAAATCCTTTGCACTTCACCTCGAAAATTCACCAGGAGTGACGAGCCGAGAATGGCGAAAGAGAAGAAGACTGCCAGCGACAAGATTGCAGCTGCCAAGGGCAAGCTAGGCATCATGATTCCCGGAATGGGAGCAGTGGCAACCACGTTCGTTGCCGGAGTCGAAGCCGTCCGTAAAGGACACGCAAAGCCAATCGGCTCGATGACGCAAATGGGCACGGTGCGTTTGGGCAAGCGCACCGAGGGCCGCACACCGAAGGTAAAGGAATTCGTTCCGCTCGCCGGCCTCAACGATCTCGTCTTTACCGGCTGGGATATCTTCGAAGATGACATGTACACCGCCGCCAGCAAGGCGGGCGTGATCGAGAAAGATTTGCTCGACAAAGTGAAGCCGTTCCTGCAATCGGTGAAGCCGCGCCAGGCTGTCTTCGACCGGCACTACGTGAAGAAACTCGACGGCCACAACGTGAAGAAAGGCAAGTCGAAGATGGACCTCGCCGAGCAGGTCCGCGCTGACATTCGCGAGTTCAAAAAAAGTTCCGGCGCGGATCGTCTGGTGATGATCTGGTGCGGATCGACTGAGATCTTCATGCAGCAGACCGAGGCGCACACTTCGGTAAAAACATTCGAAAAAGCTCTGCAGCAGAACAGTCAGGACATCGCTCCCTCGATGATCTACGCCTACGCGGCGCTCTCGGAAGGTGTGCCTTTCGCAAACGGCGCCCCGAATCTGACGGTCGACATTCCAGCCATGCAGGAGCTCTCCCGTCGCAATAGCGCACCAATATGCGGCAAGGATTTCAAAACGGGACAGACGCTCATCAAAACTGTGCTTGCTCCAACTTTCAAAGCCCGCATGTTAGGCGTGAGCGGCTGGTACTCGACGAATATCCTGGGGAATCGCGACGGCGAGGTACTCGACGATCCCGAGTCATTCAAAACCAAAGAAGAATCCAAGCTCGGCGTCCTAGAGCACATCCTCCAGCCCGATCTCTATCCCGAGCTCTACGGCAATATCTTTCACAAGGTCCGGATCAACTACTACCCACCGCGCGGCGATAACAAAGAAGGCTGGGACAACATCGACATCTTCGGTTGGCTCAACTACCCGATGCAGATCAAGGTCGATTTCCTCTGCCGAGACTCGATCCTTGCAGCTCCGATCGTCCTTGACCTGGTTCTATTCCTCGATTTAGCTCACCGGACGCCTGAGTTGCAGGGAATCGGCATTCAGGAATGGCTGAGCTTTTTCTTCAAATCGCCGATGACTGCGCCTGGACTCTATCCAGAACATGATCTCTTCATTCAGTCGATGAAGCTGAAGAACACGCTGCGCCATCTGCGCGGCGAAGAGATGATCACGCACTTGGGGCTGGAGTATTACGACTGAGGTGAGCCCCGATCGCCAGCCTCTGGATGCCTAACTCGGCACTCGGTTTTTTCGCTAAAGAGCAGTCGTCATCTCCCGACGTAAGATGTGCATCTCACCCACAGATGCACGGCTGCTTACATTGGCGGATCGGCACGAAACACCTCTCGCTGGCACTTTGCCTCTTCGCTACGCTTCCACTATTTGCGACCAAGGGCATTTTCCAGGGCCTCGTGGTTGAGGGGACCAAGCGCGAAGCGGGCAAGTACATCTATGTTGCTGGAAAGACAGGCTACTTACGGCGGGTCAATATTCAGCGCTGCCGGGTGCGATTTGGCGATGGTGTCCCTTCGTCCCAGAGGTTACAAAGCGCCGCCGAATCGCTGCGAGACAACGCGGAAATCCGCGTTACCGCTGACGAAGACAGCCACGGCGAGTGGATCGCCTCGGACATACTCATCCTTAAACTGCCTGCCGTGGATCAGGTCAGACTGCGGATTTAAGCACAGCAGCTTGGAGACGGGCGCCCTCGCCCGGGTGTTCCGTGGGAGAGCCAATAAAGGGGGTCTTCAATACGCCCCAATGCATTTCGCTATTCGCCGAAAACCCAGCCGGGGGCGGCCGGCCCCCGTCCCGAATCGAATCCAGAAATCTGCATCAGCAGCTTGCCACTGGGGGTACACTAAAGACTGGCGCGATCGGGGACGGGCCAGCAGAATTAAGTGCGTTTAAACCGAAACTTAGCTGCCAAAACTTACGTCTATACAGGTTAGGCATCCGTGTCTCGGAACTGCCGCGCGCGAACGGAGTAAAGCATCATGAAATTCCTATCCAAGTTGCTGGCCGGAGTCCTCTCAATCTCCATGGTTGTTCCCGCTGTCGCTCAGCCCAAAGACAAGTCCAAGGACAAGGAAGATTCAAAAGACCCGAAGATCGAACCAGTCCCAAGCTACGACAAAGTAAAAAAGGGCAGTCTCGATGACGTCAACGCCATCGGCAACCGCGACATCGGAGGCAAGGGCCTTGGCAACTGGTACTCGCTTGAGAAGGAAGTTGCCATGGGCAAGCAGTACGCGCAGCAGGTGGAGCAGAGCGCAAAATTGATCACCGACCCGGTGATTACCGAGTATGTGAACCGCATCGGCCAGAACCTCGTTCGCCACTCCGACGCGAAGGTTCCGTTCACAATCAAGGTCATCGACGACGACCAGATCAATGCCTTCGCGCTTCCCGGCGGATTTTTTTACGTCAATACCGGCACGATCCTCGCGGCTGACGATGAATCCGAACTCGCCGGCGTGATGGCACACGAGATCGCGCACGTCTGCGCTCGCCATGCGATGCGGCAGATGACCCGCGCCAACTGGGCGAACTTCGCGACGATCCCGCTGATCTTCATTGGCGGCGGCATCGGATACGCGGCATATGAAGCGGCCGGTATCGGCATCCCCTTAACGTTCATGAAGTTCTCGCGTGGATTCGAAGCCCAGGCTGACTACCTCGGCACGCAGTATCTCTACGCCAGCGGATACGATCCGCAAGCCATGGTCGACTTTTTCGAGAAGATCGAGGCTACAGAAAAGAAGAAGCCTGGCGCGTTAGCGAAGGCCTTTGCCTCGCATCCAGCAACTCCGGATCGCGTAGAGCATACGCAAGACGAAATCGCCAAAATCCTACCTCCGAAGGACGAGTATGTAGTCACGACCTCGGAGTTCGACCAGGTGAAAGCTCGCCTCGCAGCCCTCGAGAATCGCAAAAAGGTTACGGACGACAAGGACGCGAACAAGCCCTCGCTTCGTCGTGCTTCGAACAAGACCGACGACAAAGGCAAATCCACCGACGACGATCGTCCAACGCTGCACAAGCGCGACAACAACTAGCTTCAGCTCGACTGAACGAAGGCGGTCCGATGAGGGCCGCCTTTTGTTTTGGAGCGCGCCAGGACGTGCCATACCCGACCATTTAAAACTGGGGACAAGGGAACGGGTTCCTAAATCGGAAAAATATCAGAATGCGTTTCCTGTCCGGCCGGTTTTGTCCTGAGTTATGGAGTGTCGCTCGTTTATTTCGGCGAGCGCGCGGGCGGATTTTCGCTTGTCGGCGGCACGATTCCCTTGATTCGGAGATACGTGACGATGTTCCCGTAGTGCTCATCAGCGTGCGCTGTATTGAGCGAGAGTATCGTGAGCTTGGCAAGGTTGTAGTTCATGAATTTTGCCAGCTCACTCCCTTTTGCGTCGGTCATGCCGTCGTACGTGTCGTTGCAATATGCAACGGCGTCCTTCAGCGCTGCAACAAGATCAGACTTCGAAGTCTTCGTTTTCTCGATTCCCTTTGAAGGATTGGGTTGGCCGGACGCCAGCGAGCAGAACATGTACTGAGCGTCGGCTACGTGGCCAACGATCTGGCCAAAACTCCGAACTTCGGGTGTCGGTCTAAACGAGTAGTTTTCTTCGGGCATCTTCTGCGCTGCAGCGACCACGGCTGCACTCACGAACGAGTACAGACCTTTTTCACTCGTCGTAATCGGGTTCGCCGGCGGCGCGGATTGCGCCTGTGCCTTCTCCTGCGCGAGTACAGCACCGGGCAGCGCCATCACGGCAGCCAACACAAAACATAGTCTTTTGTTCACGAGATTCCTCCGCGGGAAATCATGCTACACCTTCGAATTAAGTACGGACGCGCCTGGAGCATGGTTCCCGGGCCGACAGATTCGTCCCGCATTTCTACATCCCGGGTGTCGGCATTCGGCGATCGGCTGACTGTGGGAAGCCTACGATGCCAACTGCTTTACCACGTCTACCGAACTCTTCAGTGCGGAATCGAGCGCGCCAGGCTCGGAGCCGCCGGCTTCCGCGAGATCAGGACGGCCGCCGCCTTTGCCGCCTACCTTCTTCGCGACCTCGGCGATGATCTTGCCTGCCTGCACGCGTTGGGTGAGGTCTTTAGTCACGCCGACGATCAGAGCGACTTTGCCGTCCTGCACGGACCCTAGCACGACCACGCCTGAGCCGAGTTTGTTGCGCATGTTGTCCACCAGCGTGCGCATCTGGTTGCGTTCGAGATTGTCGACGCGCTGAGTGAGAACTTTAATGCCATTGGCTTCCTCCACATGATCTGCGGCGGAAGACACAGCAGATGCAGCCGACTTCATGCGCATCTGCTCCAGTTCCTTGCGCAGACGGCGAATTTCTTCATCGCGGCGTTCGAGTTCCGTTTTCAGAGCCTGTGCGGGCGACTCGTCGGCGCGTCCGATGAAGGTCGAGACCACGTGCTCGAGCTGATGATCTTTGCGGAAATGCTGCAGTGAGCCTTCGCCGCTCACGGCTTCTACGCGTCGCACACCCGACGACACGCTGCCTTCGCGCAAAATCTTGAGCAAGCCGATTTCGCCGGTGGCCGAGGTATGCGTACCGCCACAGAGTTCGGTGGAGAAGTCGCCGATCTTCACCACGCGCACGCGCTCGCCGTACTTCTCGCCGAAGAGCGCCATGGCTTTGTACTCATTGATGGCCACGTCAATCGGAACGTCTTCGAGCGTCTCGACGCGCCTGTTCTTCAGCACCTCGCGGTTGATCAGGTCTTCGATATCTTGCAATTCTTCGTCGGCGACTGCAGTGAAGTGTGAAAAGTCGAAGCGAAGATGGCCAGGCTCAACCAGCGATCCCGCCTGCTTCACTTGCTTGCCTAATGTCTCGCGCAGCGCAGCATGAAGCAGATGTGTGCCGGTGTGATTGCGCTTGGTCGCCTCACGCACGTCGGCGTGAACCACGGCTTCAACTTTCTCTCCAAGATGAATCGGCTGCCGTGCTTTGACTTTGTGCGCGCGTACGCCTTGAACTGGCATCACGCATCCATTCACTTCAGCGATCACGTTCCCGGAGCTGTCGCGGAAGACGCCGATGTCGCCAACCTGTCCGCCGGAATCGGCGTAGAAGGGCGTGTGATCGAGCACGACCTCGCCTTCCTCGCCCGCTTTCAATTCGGGAACGCCCTGGCCGTCTTTGACGATGGCGACTACTTCGCAATCGGGAGAGGAAGTTTGTCGATAGCCTTCGAAGACGGTCTTGTCGAGATTGCGATAGACGGGACTCGCGGACTGCTTCGCTCCGCCTTTCCAAGAAGCACGAGCGCGCTCGCGCTGCTCCTGCATGGCGCGATCAAAGCCAGCTTGATCGAATTGAATTCCTTGATCCCTCGTTGCATCGATCATGAAATCAAGAGGAAGGCCGAACGTATCGTAAAGCCTAAACGCCTTTTCTCCTGGATAAAGCGGCGCCGGCATTGGAGCTTCGCTCGGGACACTCATCCGCTTTTTGTACAGCCATGCGTCTTGTTGTGCTCTCAGCTCAACTAGTGGTTTGAGATCCTCGTCAAGGCGAGGTAGGGCCGCGCCAAGAGTCATGCGAAACCGATGCTCTTCTGTCCTGATGACGGTCTTGACTTGAGAGATTGAGTGTTGCAGTTCGGGATATGCTGGCTTTTCTCCCGGCTCTCGCAGGTCGCTATCTGGAGCGCCCATTAACTCATAGACTCGCTGCGCAACCTCGGCCAAGAAAATTTCTTCAATGCCAAATAGCATGATGTGTCGGAAGGCCCGGCGCATGATCTTTCTCAGGACATAACCTCTCCGCTCGTTGCTCGGTAGCACGCCATCAGAAATCAAGAAGGTGGCTGCGCGCGCATGGTCGGCGATAATGCGTAACGAGGCGTCCTTTTTTGGATCGGAGCCATATCTGTATGCCTTCCGACTAGCCGGCTTTTCTATGATTTTTCTGAACAGATCGGTGTCGTAATTCGACAGAACGCCTTGCAGCACAGCCGACACGCGCTCCAGTCCCATTCCGGTATCGATGGACGGCTTGGGCAACGGTGTGAGCTGGCCTTGGGCGTTGCGGTCGAACTGCATGAAGACGAGGTTCCAGATCTCGACGTAGCGTCCGCAGTCGCAGGGAAACTTGCAGTCGGTGTGGCCGGCATCGGACGCCGCCGGACCCATGTCGTAGTGAATCTCGCTGCAGGGGCCGCACGGACCGGTGTCGCCCATTGCCCAGAAGTTGTCCTTCATGCCCATGGCGAAGATGCGCTCCTGCGGAACGCCCTGATCGCGCCAGTAGCGCTCGGCTTCTTCGTCTTTGGGAACGCCCTGCTCGCCTTTGAAGATCGTGCAGTAGAGCTTGTCTTTCGGCAGGCCGTACCACTCGTCGGATGTGACCAGCTCCCATGCGTAAGCGACCGCATCCTTCTTGAAGTAGTCACCGAAGGAGAAGTTCCCCAGCATCTCGAAAAATGTGTGGTGGCGGCGGGTGAAGCCGACGTTCTCCAGATCGTTGTGCTTGCCGCCGGCGCGGACGCATTTCTGCGAGGTCGTCGCGCGCGAGTAGTCGCGCTTCTCGATGCCGAGGAAGACGTCCTTGAACTGGTTCATGCCGGCATTGGTGAACAACAGCGTAGGATCGTTCGCCGGAACCAGCGACGATGAGTGCACGCGACGGTGTCCTTTGCTTTCGAAGAAGCGTAAGAAAGTCTCGCGCGCTTCAGAACCGGAGAGGTGACGCATAGGAATCTATTTAGTTTAGCAAGGGATCCATTTTCACCACGGAGACACGGAGGCACGGAGGAATGCGGTCGTTTTGTCATTCCGAGCCGCGGTTTGTGCGGCGAGGAATCCCTATCCACTCCCATGCGGGATGGGTAGAGATAGGGATTCCTCGCTTCGCTCGGAATGACAAGGCGCAGAGGTCAACGTCCCAAGCTTTGCACCAGCTTCTCCACTCCCGGCACGATCATCAGCAACAATTCTGATTGCGGCTTCTTCATCTGTTCGAGCTGTGCGATCTGCTGATCGGCCCAGCCTGGCTGCGGGGCTGAGTGCGAGGTGAACAGATCTAACGCCTGCAGGCCGATTGTTCCGGCAGTCGTCAGATTCTGAGAGACCGGTGCATCTTCTGCCAGCAGCTCATTCTGCAATGCTGCAGCAAGGCGATCGTGGTTGGTCTTCCATGCCGTCATCAAATCGCGCGCTTGCGCTACGTCATCTGGTGACGGACTACCCGCGACGATGCGGTCGATGAGCTGCGAAAACTTGCGTGACTCGAAGCTCTCCGGCGGTACCGAATCGGGAAGGTGATTCAGTGGCGCATCGACGTCGTAGCGATGGCTGCTCGCGCGAGCGTAGCCTTTTGCCGGTTCAACAGCGTTGCCGAGAATGCGCAAAGCATCAACATGCTCCGGCGCGAGCCGCTCCTGCATGGTGCGCAGAGCGGAATGGTGCGTGAGGCCTAGCGTATCGAGGCGCTCGCTCAGAACCTGCATGCGCTGATACATCGAGTTGACGTCGCGAACGTCGCCAGGCGACCACAATCGCTCGGCTACGGCAGCATTGCGCGGCCATATGCGCGAATCCACGTTCTCTGCATCGACCATCTCCGACCACATACAGGCTTCGCCGCCGAGAATCATCTTCTGCTGTTCAGGAGAAAGCTGCGCTGCGGCTCCGCCGAGCGGGTCGACCGCGTAGTGCTTCTCCGCCGATTGGGCGAGATCGAGGTAGTAGCCATTCGAGAGCAGGGCGCGATGGCCGTCCTGCACGGCCTTTGCTTCTGACTCCGGCCCGCGCCACGACTGAACGACCACGTCCTTCGGCAGGTCGGGCGTGAGGACCTCATCCCAGCCGACCGGGGTCTTCTTGTGCTTCTCGATGATTTTCACCACGTGCTGGTTGAAGTAGGTCTGCAGATCGGCATTGGTCTTCATGTTGTGGGATTTCATGAAGCTCTGAATTTCCGGATTGCGGTCCCACTGCTTGCCGTTGACCTCGTCGCCGCCGAGGTGAAAGAAGTCGTCGGGGAAGAGCTCGGCCATTTCGCCAATGAACTTTTCCAGGAACTTATATGTCGATTCCTTGGTCGGGTCCATGGCCGGATCGAAGACGCCCCAATGTTTTTCGAGTTCATACGGTCCGGGGCCGGATGCCAATTCGGGATAGCCGACGAACCAGCTGGTGCTGTGTCCGGGCATGTCGAATTCAGGCATCACGCGGATGCCGCGATCGCGCGCATAGGCAATGATCTCTTTGATTTCGTCCTGCGTGTAATAGAGGCCATTGGAGCCCATCTCTTGCAGTTTTGGGAATTTCTTGCTCTCGATGCGGAACGCCTGGTACTCGCTCAGATGGAAGTGCAGGACGTTCATCTTCACGGCTTCGAGGCCATCGAGGGTGCGTTTGACCACGTCCATCGGCATCCAGTGGCGGCATGCGTCGAGCAGCAATCCGCGCCAGGGAAAGCGCGGTGCATCTTCGATGTGGACGGCGGGCGCGGCGAATCCTTGCTGGCTTGGCTCGACTAGTTGCAATAACGTTTGCAGCCCATGAATCAAGCCTAACGGATTTGGCGCTGTGAGCTTCGCCCCGGAGTCGCTGACGTCGAGAACGTAGGATTCGTCTTCACCGAGCTTCTGTATTTTTTCGCCAGGCTTATCGCAGTGGATCGCGACCGTCGCCTTGCCTTCCTCGGCGGATTGGTAGCGCAGAGGAATGCCGGTAGCGCGCGAAAGGCGATCGACGAAGCGAACTGCAGCAGAGTGCACCCGAGGATCGTCGGCGCCGCTAATGGAAATCGTGAGCGCCTGATTGACGAGCCATTGTCCGGTGCCCGGCTGAATCTTGGCAGGCACGGGCATCAGGTTCCACGGCGGGCCTTGTTGAGTTGAAGTTGTCGTGGGTTGTTGAGCGAACAGCAGGGCCGCAGGGAACAGTAACAGCACGCAAAGGAATTTCATCGGGAGAAAGGGTATCAAAGAAGGCTGTCGGCACGAACGAAAACACCCGGGGTTAACACGAAGGTCACGAAGTTTGAATGTCAAGGTCACGGAGAAATCGCAAACTATCTTCGTGAACTTGCTTTCCAAACTTCGTGACCTTCGTGTTAACCCCGGTCAGAGCAATCGGCGCTCACCTAAGGATCTCGGAATCGGCGGCGGTTCGGTTAGGTACTATTTACTGCACGAGCAATGAACGCCATCCGCGCCGACTTTCTCCTGGTGCGTGGGATGGCGGTTGTAAGTCCACTCTTTCCAGCCGACGTTCATTTCCTTGGCGAAGAATCCTTGCTTTGCCAACTGCAAAGCTGCTTTTGCGGAGAGCTGTCAATCATGACTCCAGCAGTAGGTCACGATTTCCTTGTCTTTGGGAAGGGTAGAGGCGATCTGGTCAATTCCTGAATCGGGAACCAGCCAGGCGCCGGGAATATGGCCGCTGTTGAAGGCGTCGCGGCCGCGCGTGTCGAGGAGCACGAAATCGTACTTGCCGCTGCCTTCCACCGCTTTGAGCACGTCATTGCGCTGCTTCTCGGCGTGCAGCTTGTGAGCGAAGTAGTCGGCATTTCTGCGAACGTCGTCGGGGGTGAAGCTCATGCCAGGACCTCCTGCAGAGCTATGGTAACTCGCCAACTCTGGCGCATGTGGATATTGCTTTTCTGCAGAAACAGGCGAATCATAGGCCCAGCGGCGCATCCAAAAGAATGTGAGTACTTGCGGCTGCCCGTTTCGTCCCGAGGCTTTTATGAAGTACTTCCGCCTACTCTGTTCCCTGTTGATCTTCGCTTCGCTCACTTATGGGCAAGTAACGATTACAACGCCAGATAAGGAACCAGCCAAAGCTGCAGCCAAACCGACTGAATTGCCGCCTGACTTGCAGGGGCGTCCGCCGGTCTCGAAGCAAACCCGCATTGAACTGATCCGCACCTTGCAGGCGGAGTTTGGATTTGCGAAGAAGCTCTTTCCCAAAGGCGATAAGGGACTTCAACTGACCACCTCGGGCCAGATTTCCCCGGACGATCAGGCCATCATGATGCAGGTGGCAGCGAACGGCCCTGCGGCGCGTCCGGGCGACAAGCTGCAAATCACGGATGTCGTAATCAAGGGCAGCGAGATCGTGTTCGACATTAATGGCGGATCTAGGCGCAAAGGGCATTGGTACGATCACATCGAAGTGGGCGGCGGCGGTGGAATGACTCCGATCCATCAGGAAAAGGGCGCTGCCAACCCCGGATGCACGCTGTCGCTGGTCTTCCCGAAGTATGTCCCGGAGATGACTACCGCAGATGTGAAAAAGCTGCTCGAGCCAGTTATCGATTTTTCTGTGAAATCGCCCACGCAGGCATACCTCGACACGCTTCCACCGAAGCTGAAGACCTCGATCCAGAACCATGAGGCGCTGGTTGGGATGAGCAAGGAGATGGTGATCGACGCTCTCGGCCGTCCACCGAAGCGCATTCGCGAGTCTGACAACAATGTCGATTACGAAGAATGGATCTATGGCGAGCCGCCGGGGGATGTGCAGTTTATTCGCTTCGTGAACGAAGAGGTCATTCGCGTGGAGCACAGCCAGGTTGGCGGCGAGACCACGATCAAGACCGCGCGCGAGGTGAAGGTAAACGCCGTAACCGGCGCGGCGACGATGATCGATCCCAACTCACCGCAAACGGCAACAGCGGCGCAACCCGAACAGACCCAGACTGCGGAAGCCAAGAAACCGCCGAAGCCTCCAACACTGCGTCGTGCGGGCGAGGAGCCCGAGGATCAGAAGGCTGCATCGACGATGCCGGGCGAGCTAGGTTCGAAGCCGATTCCGGCTGGAGGATCGACGCAAGAGCCGGAATGGGGAACGAAGCCAGCACCGACGACGACGGGCGCAGCACAGACCGGACCCGCGCAGAATCCGCAGAGTCCAACGACTAGTTCTCCGGATGCGCCGTTGCCTGGGGCCGGATCCTTGCCGCCGGTCGATCCAAAGTAATCGGGTGATCGGGCGAAGTGAAATAAATCCAAATTGCAAATCTGACGGGGTTGCGTGGATGCTTCGCCCGCGGATCTAGGGGATCTTCACATTGCTAATTCCAATGCAAAACGGCATTGGTGTTTCTGGAGTGAACGATCTCATTTCAAACCTCTGCGTTGATCCGCGTCCAATCCGCGAAATCCGCGTCAGGTTTTGGCTTCTGCTTCCCCTGATTGACGCTCGGCGAACTGATTTCCTCGCGTACAATAAGAACGTAATTTCCTTTCTGGAGTCACCAATAAGACATGGCAAAGATCGCCAAGACAGCGGACCGTAAGAAGGTCATGGACACATCCAAGAGCACGGATTGCCCCAAGTGCGGCAAGCCGACCCGCATTGTGAAGCGGGTGAAAGATCGCGAACGCGGTGTGGGCGGAGGGGTATTCATCTCTTGCTCAGCGTGCGAGTTTTACGAAAAGCTCTAGCGGGCTTTCGAGATTGGATCAGGCCGGCCGCATGCCGGCCATTTCCATTTCTGCCGTGCGCAGCGCCGAGCTCAGCTCGCGGACGATTGCGGCCGCTGCCTCATTGCGGTTCGGGGCGGAAAGTATTGGACGTCCTACGACGATATGCGATGCTCCCGCCTGGATGGCTGCAGTGGGCGTCGCCACACGAGATTGATCGCCGAGATTTGCTCCCACTGGACGGATGCCGGGAGTCACGATCGCCATCTCCGGACCCAGCGCGGAGCGCAGCTTCTTAGATTCCTGCGGCGAACTGACAATCCCGCCACATCCCGTCGACTTCGCCAACATCGCCAGCCGCAGAACCTGATCGGGCATGGAGCCTTGCACTCCTGATTCTCGAAGGTCCTCTTGTGCCAAGCTGGTGAGCACGGTCACAGCCAAGATAGTTAAAGGCTGCGGAGCTTGCTTTGCGGCTTCAGTGGCTACCGTCAGCATCTTGCTTCCTCCTGCAGCATGAACCGTGAGCATGGTGACACCCAACTCGGAAGCCGCCTTGACGGCTCCGGCCACGGTGTTCGGGATGTCGTGGAGTTTCAGGTCGAGGAAGACTTTGCGCCCGGAGTTGACCAGCTCAGAAACGATCTTTGGCCCCTCAGCGGTGAAGAGCTGAAGACCGACCTTGTAGAAGGAAACCGAGTCGCCGAGCTCATAGACGATCTCCTGCGCATCGACGGCGGAAGGCACGTCCAAGGCGACGATCAGGCGGTCTTTTGGGGAGGTCACGCTGGCATTCTAGCGCGAAAGTCAGTACCGTCCGCGGTAACGGATGGGTCAAGAAGTCAATGCAGACACACCCGTCCTGCTACCGCGGAGGTATTGAGCCACTTGGGAATTATCGAGGGGAGTTGAGCATTGCCAGATCGGAGGTCGCTTCTGGCGTTTCGACTACATCGAGTCGGACTTTGGCTAGCCCGCGACCGCTCATTTTAAGAATCCTGGCGGCTCCGTAGGAGAGGTCGATGATTCGATCGGTTGGTACCGGGCCGCGGTCATTGATCCGAACCAGAACCCAGCGGTGGTTGCGAAGGTTGGTGACCTTCACCCACGTGCCGAGCCGCAGCGTGCGATGCGCGGCGGTGAGCTCGTACATATCGTACGGCTCGCCACTGGCGGTCGGCCTACCTTCAAAATAGGATCCATACCAGGAAGCAGTGCCTACGTCGAAGGGCTTGGTGCGCTTCACGCGCGTTGGTTTGTGTACTTCCGTGCGCTGACTCGGCTGAGCGTTTGGAGTAATCTCATGATCAGAACGAGTAGGCGCAGACGCAGCCATCGAGCCGGAGACAAATGCTCCGACGGCGATGGTGTTAAGCACGACTTTGTGTACGCGTTTCACCTTAAACTCCCGAATCAATTCTCTCCGATTCGCCTGCAGTAATTATAAGAAAACAAAGCAGCTGTCGTTACTTTTTATTTTAAGAACGCGAAAATAACTGTTGCATTTTTGCATCAGTTGTGGTTCCCAATTCGGCGGTTTGACGGTGGCGAACGCTCCGAATTTAGAGCTCCCCGGGCCTGTCGAGAGTTGCACCTGTACACGGTCAAAAACAGAGCTTTAGCGGGCTTGTTTTGTTATATTTACCTCTGCATGAGCGAAGATCCGCCGAAAGTCGTTCTGACCATTGCCGGTTTTGACCCCTCCTCGGGTGCCGGCATCACGGCCGATCTGAAGACCATCGCGGCCCATCATCTATATGGGATCGCCTGCATCACTGCTCTAACCGTCCAAAGCACCCAGGGAGTCAGTCGGGTTCAGCCGGTCGATCCGACGCTGGTTTGGGAGACTTTGGAAACCCTGATCGCCGACGTTCCGCCCGCTGCCGTGAAAATAGGCATGCTGGGATCTGGGGAAATCGCTGAGACGGTGGCCGACTTTCTCAAGTCGTTCCGTTTGCCCAATGTCGTGCTTGATCCAGTGTTGCGGTCATCTTCAGGCACTGAACTGCTTGACGGGACCGGCTGGGAGGTTCTCCAGCGTCGACTTTTTGCCTCCGCTGATGTGATCACGCCGAACCTCGAAGAGGCAGGTTTCCTGGCCGGAGTGCCAGTTCGCGACCTACCTTCCATGAGGGAGGCGGCCGGCATCCTGGTCCGGGGAGGCGCGAAATCGGTAGTGATAACCGGGGGCCATCTCGACGATGCGACTGACTTGCTCGCCGAATCGGAGCCCAACGGCGGCGTGGCATGTCGAACCTTCGTTGGCGAGAAGATCGCAACCATGAATACCCATGGAACCGGGTGTGCGTTTTCGGCCTCGTTGGCATGCAATCTGGCGCAGGGACTCCCGCTGACCGAAGCGGTTCAAGCCTCAAAGAGCTACGTCAAAGGAGCGTTAGAGAATTCGTATGCGATCGGCAAGGGAGTAAATCCCGTTAACCACCTGTTTCGAAGTTGAGCTTTTCTTAGAACGGTGTGGGTTTCACTGCGACCTGAAACGGGGCCATCACGGTCAGCTCGTGGGCGGTCCAGAAAAAGGCGCACTCCACCCTCTTCCGCATCCAGCCCGGAGATGCTTGTGGCACAGCCGACAATGCAGATTGAAGCTTTGCCGCAAACGCCGCAGCGCGGTCGATCTCGCACCGCGCACGTACACATGGAAGCTGCGGAGGCAGGCTGAACACGACCCATTGACGTCGGTCGAGGTTTCTGCCGTCATCAGCAGCTGAGGCTTTCTCCTACGCATAAGCATAAAGGTCGCTCTGGGTGGGGGAGGCACTCGCTCAATGGATACGGACTGCCCAGAGCCCCGGAAATATAGGAGGTCAGGAAGGGGCGGTTACTATCGGAACCGAGGACAGGGGGTAGCTATTGGCACCAGGCCTTAGCGCCTAAAGCGGCGACGCGCAAAAGTGGGCTTGTGGGTTCGCGTCTACAGCGACAGGATTCATTAGTGCACGCCCCATACCTTCAAAGGTAATGCGCATTACATCTCCATCTTTGAGCTTTACGTCCTCCCCTGAACTGAAAGCGTCGGCGCCGAAGAAGTGGACGTGCACATCTCCAGGGCGACGATGCAGCCCATGTTTGAAGTGGTGGTATTCGATATTCGCGAGGCTATGGCACATAGCCTTCTCGCCGCTGTGAATCTCGCGTTGCCATAGAAGTTCCCCGTCG
Organism: Terriglobales bacterium; assembly: GCA_035764005.1. Lineage (NCBI taxonomy): Bacteria > Pseudomonadati > Acidobacteriota > Terriglobia > Terriglobales > Terriglobales bacterium. The sequence continues at coordinate 81,790 of DASTZZ010000115.1, read as the reverse complement.
CGCTTGATCGCGACCTCACCGGCCAGAGAGTCGAACTGCGCATCGGTCACCAACTCCGGCCCGATCGCGCAAAACATGAGCTTGGAAGCCGCAAGATAGAGGTAGTTTTTCTTTTCCACGACATGATCGGAGAACTCGTTTCCAATTGCCATTCCGAGGCGGCGCGGTGATCCGGCTGCGTCGATGATGTAGATACCCGCGATCTCTGCCTCTTCACCACCGTCCTCGGCGTGAGGTGGAATCAGCAATGGCTCTCCATGAGCCCGCAACATCGTCCCACAGCCCTTGTAGAACCACTCAGGCGAGGTGCCGATTTGTCCGTGCGCAGGGCGTCCTCCCTCGATTCCCCACTCGTACATGCGCATACTGTCGCTTGGGGCATTTCCCGAGGCATGCATGGCCTGGCGACTTTGAGCACTCTTGAGGTGAGTTAACCCAGTCCCGCTTAGAAGACATCGAGCGGGCTCATGTGGATGATCGATGGCTGGCATGATGCGCCAGTCCGAACTGCCTGCGTAAATGTCATCGTACGAAAGCGAGTCGCTTGCGCGGAGTTTCTTGGCTTGATCAACGAGGGATTCGTGTACGGCGAGCGCCTGCTGGGCGAGTGCGTAAATAGAATCAACTCGGCTGAGCAGATGTACGCGCTCATCCTCGACTACTCCGACACCCCGGCGGCCTGTTCTATCTTTCAGTTGCAGCAATCTCATCGCAAAGCTTCCACCACCGCCGAGAAGTCTTGTTCCCCCCATCCGCGCGCGCGAGCAAGCTCGAAGAGTTTCAGAGCGGCGCGGCCCGTCTCAAACTGCACGCCATGGTTGCGCGCTTCGCTGATGGCGTATGTGAGATCTTTCTCCATGAGATGGAGGACAAAATTTACGTCGTAGCTTCGCGATACCATGCGAGCTGAGAGCGCGTTGATTAATGGACTGCCGGGTGCGCCTTTGTTGAGCATTTCGAGCGCTCGCTCCCGATTTAAGCCGCTGTGCTCAATCGCAGCCAAAGCCTCGGCCAGGGAAGCCACCTGCACTCCGCAGAGATAGTTATTGATCAACTTCAAGAGCGCTCCACTGCCGTTGTCTCCGAGATGGATGACGTTGCGGCTCATCACCGAGAGCACCGGCCGGATTCGTTCCACCGCGGCAGCGTGGCCGCCGATGAGAAACTGAAGTTCTCCGGCGGTAGCCTGGGATTTACTGCCGGTGACTGGAGCATCGAGGAACTCGCAACCGCGCTCCTTCGCAGCTTGTGCGAGTTCTCGAATCCACTTAGGAGAGAGAGTGCTGCACTCCAGCGCGACTGCGCCGGGTTTGATCGAAGACAGAATGCCATTCTCGCCAAGCCACACGCTTCGCGATGCCGCATCATCTGCCACCATTGAGATCACTACATCAGAAGCTCTCGCTGCCTCGGCCGGTGTGGCTGCAACATGCGCGTCCATATTTTGCAGCGGCGCTGCTCGTGATAGCGTCCGGTTGTAGACCTTCACGGGATAGCCTGCTTTCAACAGTCGGCTGGCCATGCCTGAGCCCATAATTCCTAGTCCGATGAACCCAATCTGCTCCATAAATGAAAAGACCCTCGATCTGCTCGATTTCTCCTGTCCCAGACTGGGAAGTGATTACGCACGAACCATTGAATATTGCGATTCAGAAACAATCAGAGGTTGTATGCGTCGAACCGTAAGCAGGATAAGACAGAACGCCGCGACATGAAATGTACTCACGATCGCAAACACGGCGCCGTAGCCGAAGCCGTGGTCGAGCAGATATCCGACCACGATTCCGAATACCACCCCGCCCATCGATCCGCCGAAGCCAACCAGACCCGCGACTGAGCCCACGATGCGACGTGGAAAGAGATCCGTCGGAACGATCATCACCAGCGTTGACCATGACTGCTGTCCGAAAAACGCAATGCTAAACAGTACAATCGCCCACTGAACGGGAACCCGCGGAACAAAGACGATCAAAGGCATCACGGCAGCACTTGCGCCCAAAGCGGCCTTTCGCGCGAAGTCTAGAGAACGCCCTCTTCCAATCAGCCATCCGGAAAACCACCCGCCAACGAGACAGCCCACACCGGCTGCGGCATAGGGAATCCAGGCGTAATATCCGACTTTCTTGGTGTCGAATCCGCGCACGTCATACAGATACTTGGGCAGCCAGAACAGGTAGAAGTACCAGCCGGCGTCGCTGAGGAACTTGGCGATGACTAATCCCCAGACCTCTACGAATGAGAAGAGCTTGAACCACGAAGTCCGGCCCGACATGCTCGGCTCAGAGAAGACTTCTCTGATTTCTACACGTTCACTATCGGTGAGCTTTGCATGTTCCGAAGCGGGAAAGTAGTCGCGCCACCACCAGAGCGCCCAAAGAGGGCCGAGAATTCCAACCGCCACAAATACCCAGCGCCAGCCGGCCGTCATGATGATTGCTGCGATGGCTGGTGGCGCTGCGACAGCTCCTACCGCAGTGCCCGCGTTAATGATGCCCATTGCCAGAGAGCGTTCTCGGGCGGGAAACCATTCCGCAACGGCCTTCGTGGCGGCAGGAAAAGTTCCGCCTTCGCCCATGCCCAGCAAAAATCGAAACACTGTGAGCACGGCAACTCCAGTCGCGAGAGCATGACCAGCGCAAGCGATTGACCACCAAATCATGATCAATGCGAAACCGCGCCTGGTTCCGAGCACGTCGAGCAGGCGTCCGCCTCCGACGTACATCAACGCGTACGCTACCAGAAACGCCGCCTGCAATTGCGAGAACTGTATGTTGGAGATTGGAATATCGCGCTGTATTGCCGCGATCGCGACGGAAACAGTCTGGCGGTCGAGATAGCTGATAGCGACTGCAGCGCTGACCAGCATTGCGATTTTCCAGCGTAATCGCATGAATAAAGATTCCTAGTGCCTGCATCGATAGCTGTCAACTCAGAAACTTCAGAAACGATCCGGCAGAAAAGGTTTTAATCGTTTGGACTGGTACACTCAGTCGAATTTCGAGAGCAAAGGACCATGAAGATCACGGAAGTTCGAACAAGGGTTGTCGAATGGCGCGGCCCGAGTGTTCCTCCGCAACCGCATTTCTGCACAAACCCGATAGACGTGCTCGATCTTGGCGGCGACGCTATGGCCAGCTTTCGCTTCCATGGTTGGCTCATCGTAGAAGTGTTTACCGACGATGGGCATGTTGGAATCGGCAATGCTGCGCTATCACCGAGAGTAACAAAACAACTGATCGACATCTATCTCACGCCTCTTTTGATCGGGAAAGACCCTTTCGACAACGAGTTTCTCTGGCAGCACATGTATCGGCAGACGATTGCGTTCGGTCGCAAGGGCGCTGGCATGGCAGCGATCAGCGCAGTCGATATTGCTATTTGGGATTTGATGGGCAAAGCCACGAAGCTGCCGGTCTTTCGTTTGCTTGGAGGCAGAACAAAAAAGCGAATTCCTGTTTACGCGAGCCGTCTTTACAGCCAGCCGCTCGATCAACTCGCCGGCGAGGCAAAGGGCTACAAAGACCAGGGCTACACCGCGATGAAGCTGCGCTTTGGATGGGGACCACTCGATGGCGCAGCAGGCATGCAAAAGAATGTGGATCTGGTGAAGACGGTTCGTGAAGTCGTTGGCTATGACCTCGATCTGATGGCCGACGCATACATGGGCTGGAACCTAGATTATGCGCGCCGCATGATTCCTCTTCTGGAACCATATCAACTGCGATGGCTCGAAGAAGCGGTAATTCCAGATGACATCGGCGGACTCGCTGCGCTCAAAGCCCTGGGAACGATACCCATCGCGAGCGGGGAACACGAGTTCACTTTATACGGATTTCGCGAGTTGCTCGATGCGAAGGCCGTGGACTACATCCAATTCGATACGAACCGAGTCGGCGGCATCACACAGGCTCGCAAGATTGCAGCGCTTGCCGAGGCTTACTCGGTGCCCGTAGTACCTCATGCCGGACAAATGCACAACTTTCATGTGGTGATGGCGAGCCTGAATTCCCCGATGGCTGAATTCTTTCCGATCGTTGATGTTGAAGTTGGGAACGAACTGTTCTGGTACATCTTTAGGGGAGAACCGACTCCAGTGAACGGCTCCATCGATTTAAGCGATGAGATTCCCGGATTGGGCCTCACCATTCAGGAGGATGCGCTGAAGAAGTTCGCCATTATTGAGTAAAGTTCGGCTCTCATTTGCCCGCCTTTGATCGTTTCACGATTCCGTCGCCTTCGCGGATTGTGAGTATCTGGTTCGCTGCTATTTGGGTGAAGCGCTCGATTTTCTGCGTCGTCGGCCACTTCACCTCGATCAGATCGACGCTTTGAGCGCTTCCCAATCCGAAGTGCAGGCGGAGATCGCTTTGCGACATCACGCTCCCGCCGCTGTGTACTTCGTCCATTTGCGCGTGTTTACCTGTGATCACTCGCACGCGCGCTCCAATCGCCGTGCGATTGCAGTGCGTGCCGACCAACTTGAGCTTGATCCAGTTCTTCGCGTTGCCGCCGTCGTTGCGCAGCAGGGAAGGCAGATCGTTCATATTGAGAATTAGCGTGTCGATGTCGCCATCGTTGTCGTAATCGCCGAAGGCTGCGCCGCGGCTTGAGAACTTCTCGCTGATTCCTGGTCCCATTTCCGCAGAGACGTCTCTGAATTTGCCGTTGCCGAGGTTCTTGTAGATCAGTCGTGGGTTCTTGAAGGTCTGTCCGACGTCGTGCGAGTCGATTTCAGGGTACACATGACCATTGACCTGCAGGATGTCGGCCCAGCCATCGTTGTCGTAGTCGATGAATCCGCAGCCCCAGGCTACGTAGCGGTTGTTGATTCCCACGCCTGATGCAAAGGTCACGTCGCTGAAGGTGCCATCGCCATTGTTGTGGTACAGATTGCAGGTATCATCGGCAAAGTTGGTTTTGAAGATGTCGAACCAGCCATCGCAATCGTAGTCGGCTACTGCAACGCCCATCCCTGATTGCTCGTGTCCATCAGCGCTGTAAGCGCAGCCTGCCATGACTGCAATGTCGGTAAACGTGCCATCGTGGTTATTGTGGAAGAGAATGCTCGGCTCCGAGTCGACGGCAACGTAGATGTCGGGCCAGCCGTCGTTGTCAAAGTCGTACGAGACCGGAGTGATCGAATATCGAGGGCCGGGCTTGAGAATCCCCGCTTTGTCGCTCACGTCTGTGAAGGTGCCGTCGCCGTTGTTGTGATAGAGGATGTTCGTGTCGCCGGTCAGGCCCCGCGGGCCGCACATTACCGGAATACCTTTCCACTGGCAGTAAATGTCATTTTGGGACGGCAGCTTCTCCGGATCGAGCTTGATGTAGTTGCAGACGAAGAGATCTAAACGGCCGTCGCGATCGTAATCCAGCCAACAGGAGCCGGCTCCCCAGCGAATCTGCTCGTTGTAGAGTCCCGCTTTCTGGGTTACGTCCGCAAAAGTTCCGTCACCATTGTTGTGGAACAGAATGTTGTGCCCCCAGAAGGTGCAGAAGAGGTCGTCCCAACCGTCGTTGTCGTAGTCGCCAACGCAGACGCCGGTCTGCCATCCGGTGCGCGCGAGGCCGGATTTTTCTGTCACGTCGGTGAAGGTGCCGTCGCGATTGTTCTTGTAAAGATGCGAGGCGGGCGCCTTTCCCGCAGGCCACTTCGTTTCGAGACGAGTGCCGTTCGTCAGATAGATATCCAGCCATCCGTCGTTGTCATAGTCGAAGAAGGCCAACCCGCTGCCCTTCGCCTCGATGATGTAGCGCTTGCGATCGACCGCTCCCCAGACGTTCGGCGCGTTTAATCCAGCTTCGCGTGCGACATCGACAAAAGTGACGGGGGTTGCCGCAGAGACCTTCGGCTTGGTCTCAATGGATACTGAATTTCTCCATCTCCACAACGGCGTGGTCAGCGCGTCAAGCATCGTGCTGCTGAGTGCGAATAAGGAGGAGCCGAGGAACCGTCGCCGGGAGAGGATCATGTAGGTAGCGGATCAACCATTGGGAGTGAACAAATTATAAGGTCCGATCAGCGACCAAGAGAGCGAACTGAAGCAGTTGCTGGCGAGCTTCGGGCGTGATCGTCGATCGCGGATGTTCATTGGACGCAGGCGCGCTGGCTAGAACCTGCTCGATACGACCAATATCCAACCCGCTGCTCGTGTCGCTGGACTTGAACCTCTGCAAGACCTCACGAGCTTTCGCGATCTGGCCGGTTTGATAGTAGAAGACGCCTAACGTCGCATAGCTCCCCGGCCATTCCGGCAGCAGATCTACCGAGCGCTCCAGCCGATCGGCTGCTTCGGCGTCCTTGCCCTCAAGGACGGCGACCAGGCCCATGCCCCACAGCAGCTTTCCTGAATTAGGAATCCTGGCCAGTCCTTGCGAAAGCGTGCTCCTCGCTGCGTCTAGGTCGCTTCGGCGGAGCTGGGCGAGACCCAGGGAGAGGTAATACTGATCGTTGTCTGGACTCCGCTGAAGGGCTTTATGAAACGCCGCGATCGCATCGTCAGTGTTGCCAAGGTGAGCCTCGATATCACCTGCGAGGGCGAGATATGCGTCTTCCTGCTGCGCAGACTCGGAAATTGTCTTGGCGGAAGCCAGTGCCTCGGTATAGTTGCCGGTCCGGAAATACGCTTCCGCCAAGTCAAACTTCACGTCGTCGGATTCGGAATTGACTTGCAGTGCGGTTTGAAAATGCTGAATGGCGGGTTGGTACAGATGATATCGGGCCAGCAGCACTCCCAGCGCAGTCTGCAAACGTTCATCGCCCTTGCTGAGCTGATCGAGCTGCGCGATGGCCTGCAGCGCCTCCGCGCGATTTCCCAATTTGAACTGCGTGCCGGCCAACAGATAAAGGTCCTGCGTGCTGTCGGGATGCTGCTGAACTCGCTCTTTTAACTCTGCGACATCGACTTCGGCGCGAGCTTGCGGGCTAAGACTCGCGCGATCATCCAGATAATCGAACAGGTGGGGATGATATGCGCCTGCGGAAGTATCTTTTGAAAGCGTTTGAAAGGTCGCGAGGTCTCGGTCTGCTGCCTCAGTCTGATGCAGGCTGCGCTCGACCATTGCGAGCTTGTAGTATCCCGAAGCGGGATTCGGACTGAGCTTTACATAGCGCCGCAGCATCTGCGCCGCTTCCGCGAAATTCTTGCTCGCGATGCGGAGATCGGCCAATTCCAGCAGCGCGTCCGCCAGGTTTGGATTCAATCGCAAGGAATCACGAAACAGTACTTCGGCCTTCGCCGTGTTGCCTTGCCGCTCTTCGATATATCCGAGGTTAAAAATGCAGAATGCGTTGCGAGGATCGTGCTTGAGCCCTTCGTGAAAATACTTTGACGCCTCTGCGAATCGGCCCAAATGGCGGTACGTGAGCCCGAGAAGCGCATAAGAGCGAGCCGAAGGATCGAGAGAAACTAACGATTGGAATTCATCGAGAGATTTTTCGACCTTTCCAGAAAGGAAATAACCCTCACCCAGGGCGGCGCGCAAATCCGCCCGCTGGGGAGCCAGCTTGACACCCGATTCCAAAAGGGGAATCGCATCTTCGAAGTAGTTTTGCGCGATGCTGCTGCGTCCGAGCAGAAGGATGATGTCGAGGTTCTCCGGCGCGAGCTTGTGCGCGCGTACCAAGGCATCGAGCGCATCAACGGAGCGTCCCTGGCCGGCATAAACCTCGCCGAGCACGTACAACGTATCCGCCGACTCAGGCTTGATCTTGAGTGCGCGGTTGAGCGCGATCTCCGATTTCGCGTAGTCTCCAGCGCGAAAATAGGTCTCTCCCAGGTTACGCAGGATCTCGAAGGTTTCGGGCGCGAGTGCGTCGGCGGTTTCAAGCTCGAGTAATGCCGGACGATATTGTTTTTCTCCCGCTAACAGCATGCCCAGCGTGAAATGCACCTGTACCTGGTCTTTGTGCGCAGCCGAAAGTTGCTTTGCGAGCGCCAGAGCTTGAGCTGTATGGCGTGCGTGAAGATACGCGCGAACCAGATTCATCTGGCTTTGTACATTCTGTGGCTGCACGCGTTTGAAGCGCAGAATGGCCTCGGCCGGCTTGCCGGAACTTAGGAGCAGGACGCCAAGGTCGTAGTTTGCCTCGGCATTCGCCGGCTGGCTCTGTAAGACTCTCCGGAATTCCTGCTCAGCAAGAGCAGATTTGCCTTCCGCGATGTACAAGTTTCCCAAGTTGATACGCGTTCCCGCCGAGTTCGCATCCAGCTTGAGAGCGTGCTGCAGTGCGTTGGAGGCATTGGAGAAGTCCTTCTCGCCGGTGTAGATGATCCCCAGCAGGTTGTAGGCTTCGACACTCGACGGATTTTCCGCGATTGCCTGCGTCAGCTTCTCTTTGGCTTCGGCGGTCTGGCCCTGGCTCATCAGCGTTTCCGCTTCTACCAGGAGTGGGTCGCGATTTTGAGATGAGTGGGGCGCTTTTTGTGCGAGAGCCTGACCACAAAGGATGAGGAGAATCCAGCAGAGACTCAGGAATGCACAGCGGTTCCAAAATGGTCTTCTTGGTTCGGCTCCTGATACAACTGCCAGGCCCGAAGGGCCGGAATAAGCGGAGCCCAGCGGCGTAAACCCTGGGTAGACAAATCCGAATGGTCGAGCCCTGAAAGGGCGACATTTCATTGCCCCAGTGCCAAATATCGTTCGCCGGGAGCCGTTAATGGAGTTCAATTCTGAGGAAGGTCTTTTCACGCCGCAACAACTGTCTAGTTCTGATCGATAATACGTGTCGCCCTTTCAGGGCTCAGGCAGAACTGCCTTTTATCAACCAGGGCTCACGCCCCTGGGCTCCGCATCTTTCGGCCTTTTGGGCCTCTGGTTCTCTGGTTTTCGTACGCGCGAAAATGCAGGCTCACTTTAGCATTTCTAGTGATTGCTGGGCGATTTTGTTTTCCGGTTGACGCTGTAACAAGTCCTGCAACACCGATCTGGCTTTCTCCTTGTCGTTCATCACGGCGTAGAGACGCGCGAGATTGAGATATCCCTGATCCAGATTGGGCGCGACGCGAATGCAGCTTGCGAACTTCTCTTGTGCTTCTGCGTAATGTCCCTGGCGCACGAGAAGAACGCCGAGATTGTTGAGTGCGTCAGGATAATCGGGCCGCAGGGCTAAAGCTCGTTCGAAGTATTCAGAAGCTTTCGGAAACTGATTCTGTTGTGCATAGACCATGCCCAGGTTGTAGTTCGCCTCCGGATTATCAGGTTCGGCCTCCAGAGCGCGACCAAGAAGATCCTCGGCCTCCGAAAAATTGCGTGCCCGGCGATACAGATTTCCTAAGTTCAACAGAGCCGTCGCATAGTTCGGCTTAATGCTCAGCGATTGCTGGAAGTCGCGAACCCCTTCTTCAGTCTGGCCTGTTTGCGCAGCCAGCATTCCCAGATTGTTCCATGCTTCCGCGTGCGTGGGGCGCAGCTTCACCGTCTGTTCCAGATATTGGCGCGCCTGATCGAAATCATTTTTTCGCAGATACAGAGTGCCGAGGTTGTAATACGCCTCCGGTTCCTGCGGTTTGGCTGCGATCACCTGTTTGAAGGACTCGACCGCCTCATCGAGATAGCCGCGCTGAAACAGCGCTACGCCGTAGGTGAAGTCGTTGCGGCCAAATGTGCCGAGATGAAGTGTTCCCGGAAAGGGAAGAGCTTTCGTGATGCGAGATTCATCTCCAGGCGAGGTGGAGCGTATGTCGCGAACCAGCTGGTCGGGATTCACGTCGCCCTGAAAAACTTTCACGATCATTCCTGCCGGATCGACGAGAAACGCTGAAGGAATCGGCAGATCGCGATGGCGATCGAAAAGGTAGCGGAAGGTCACGTTGTAAATTCCCGCGATCTCCGGACTCGCGAGCAGGATGGGAAACGAGAGGAGGCCAGTTGTCGCAGCAAACGTCTTAATAGAGCTTTGATCCTGCGCATCGTCAACGTTAACGGACGCGACCTTCAGACCAACGCTGCTTAGGTCCGCCCTGTGCTGCTCTAGCAACTGAAGATGTTTGCTGCACGCGCTGGACGATTTCGTCCAAAAATGCAGCAACACCCAAGAGCCACGAAGCGATGCAAGCTGCCAGGATTTGCCGTTCAGATCTGGGAGCCCAAAATCTGGAGCCTTTAACGGCTGAATCAGCCAAGTCTCTACGGAATCCGGCAGCGGGTCGCTGTTATCCCGGGCAGCCTCCGGACCGAAACGGGCTTGGGCAGCAAACGGCTTGGCAGCGAACCTGTCGGATCCCTCCTCGATCTCAATTCGGGAATTTATAGGCAGATCGGCAAAGGTCTGCGTGAGTCCGCTGGGCCAGTGAACAACGGCTCGAATCGGTGCGGAGGAATCTCCCAAACCAAAGAAAAGCTCCTTGGTGTGTTGCGACAAAAATCCCGAACCGGCTTGCACGTATTTCGTCTGCCGATGCGGAGCCTCGATCGTTACTGCAGCGCCGACCGCATCGCGATTGCTCTTTGTGCCGCGCAGGCGAAAGCTGATCGAGTGCCCAAGCTCAGTCATTACATTTCGCAGCACACGCACCTGCGGCGCGTTGCGGTTCTTGATTACGACTTCAGGCCGGCCGTCGTGATCGAGATCGAGTAAGGCAAATGATCGGGCGTCGTCGGCAAAATCGAGGCCCGCGGCCGCAGAGATATCGGAGAAGCTGCCGTCGCGATTATTCAGATAAAAGACATTTCGTTCCGGCCCATTCCACGAACGATCCGAGCGGATGAGTTCATTGATTGCGTTCCAACCTAGTTCATAAGGGGAACTCGGAGTCGCCGAAGCGGGCGACCTGGCGACGACATGTCTCCAGAAAAAACTCGAGGCATCTTGCGCGTCGAAGCCCGAAATGTAACCGTTGGCAATGTAGAGATCTGAATAGCCGTCATGGTCGAAGTCCCATGCGTCCGACGACCAGGCCCAGCGGCCTACGGCGGCATTTGCAGTTGCAGCGGCATTTTCAAATTTGTTAGTTCCGACATTCCTGTACAAAGAATTGCCGCGAGCATGCCGTCGATAGTCGGCGCGTACTTCTTCTGAATCGTTCTGATGAAAAACCTGCTCCTCGGAAATGCGCATTCCTGCCGCCGACCACATATTTGCGACATAGATGTCCTGCTTACCATCATTGTCGTAGTCGAACCAGCACGCACTCATGCCTGCGCCAGCATCGTTGGCGTGAGCGTCCGAGGAAATGGCGGTGAAGGTTCCATCGCCGTTATTGCGATACAGATTGCTGCGGCCGAAGTCGTTGGCGACGTACAGATCCGGCCAGCCATTTCCGTTCATGTCGCCCCACGCACAGGCAAAGCTGTAGCGATCATTTTCGACATTCAAACCAGCAGCGTCGGTGCGGTCAATGAAGGTGCCATTGCCCTCGTTGTGCATGAGGAAATTAGGAGGCCCATTTCGGGCATCGAAATACGGAGCTGGATAGTGATACTGATCGAGGCCTAAATAGTAGTTGTAGAGGCAAAAATAGATTTCGAGGCGGCCGTCGTGGTCGTAGTCAGCAAGAGCGGCGTGGGTGAAGGTGCCTTCCGGAGGCCGTTGAAACTTGAATGCGTCAGGCTTGAGCGAGTACTTGCCTTTGCCGTCGTTCAGAAGGAGCAGGGGACCACTTCCACAAACTACGAGCAGATCCTGGACTCCTTTGTTTTCAAAATCAGCAAAGAGCGCGCAGGAGGTATTGTCGAGAACGCCTAGTCCAGAACTTTCAGTTGCATCTTCAAACGTGCCATCGCCCCGGTTGCGATAGAGACGATTGGGTAAGCCTGCGGGCTGGCAGATATAGAGATCATCGAATCCATCCCCATCGAAATCGCCCACGGCAATGCCGTTGTTTCCATAGACGTCGATTCCGCAAGCACCATCGAGAACGGTGCGCCAGTAGTCGTTTCCGTGCAGGAGTTGATGTTTATAGGAGTCGTTTGCACCGAGCGCTTTGTCCGTGATGTCTGCGAAGAGCGGAGCGCGAACGCGAGCGGCACTCTCTTCCTCGGCTTCCCATTTCAGGATTCGCCATTGACCTTCGCCGGCACGCGACCACTGCATCCGCCAATGTCCGATTCGCTGCTCGCAAGCGCCCTGCGCCTGCTGACCGGCAATTTCATATCGAATTCGCGTTTCGAATTGAGATGGAGAGCTTTCATGCAGGGAGAGGAGATGAAACTCAGCAACCTCGATCTGATTAAAGGCCTTAAAAAACAAATCGAAATTGCGAATTACAGCCTCGGCTTTGACGTCTTGCGCACTCCCGAACTGCCGCCGCCGCACTTCCATTTCATACAGCGAGCGAACCACGCTGTCGCGAACTGGAGAAAAGGAAATCGCTTCCACCCGCGAACCAAAGTGTTTTCCCAAAATGGAAGAAGATCCGCCCGCCTTCAGTTCGCGCGACCACTCCGCTAGTACTGCTTCGAGTTCCGCAGCATATTTCTCGCTGAAGAATTCATCGGCTCCGGGCAGGAGTTGAACGAACATATCTTCAATGGGAGGCTTGGTTGCGTAGTGCGGAATTAAATGACGGTCGTGAAACTCGCAATCTGAGCCTATTCGATTTCGGTCTGTCGAACGAAAGGGAAGGCCGGCAAGCCTTCCAGGCAGAAAGAGCACTGGCGCCCAGCGTAACTGTTTGAGCAATGTTCGGCGGGAAATTGTGATTGATTTGTGAGAAGCCGACATTCCTCAATTGCGCCCGGGGTGGTGTGCTCGGATGCTAGCATTTGCGCGCTTGAAAGCGAAACACCAACGACGTGGGGCCGGGCGCCATCGCCCGGGTGTTGCTTTCCCATCCCGCCGTGGCCTCAGGCGTGCTTTTCGCATGAGCAGAAGCGGAGAATCCATGGCGCATTCATACACGTGGGATTCTGTAAATCCGTAGGCATTCCTCACATTGACAGCCGTGCTTTGGAATGACAGAACGCAACAGCAAAACCCGGGCGAGGGCGCCCGGCTCCACGTTAGATTGGCGGAATCGGTACGAAAGCGGCGTGCATTGGTGAGCGCTCTTCAACCGGCGCTGGCCCAGACGACTCGCCGACGATCAGCTCCGCCCCAATTAGATACTCCTTACCCTGTGGATTTGACGACACCGAAAGTTCGTGCAGGGCATCGGCAGCGATCTTGCCGAGCATCTCGCGATGGACATCAACCGTGGTAATGGTGGGGTTGCTGTATTCGGCCAACCGCGTCTTATCGAAACCGGTTATGGAAATTTCGTCGGGTACGCGAACTCCTGCTTGGAACAGTCCCTTGATCACGCCGACCGCAGTGAGATCATTGATTGCCATTACTGCCGTGGGTCGCGGATTGAGTTTTGCAACGGCATGGCCTGCGGCTAATCCACCTTCGAAACGGAGATCACCGCGCAGGATTGGTCCTGGCTCGAGTCCTACCGCTCGCATCGATTTCTCATAGGCCTTCAGGCGCACCACATTCGATTTCAAACCAGGTCGGCCGGCAATAAATGCAATCCGGCGATGTCCAAGTCCGTAGAGGTATTGCACTATCTGCTGAATGCCGGCTACGTAATCGATCTTCAGTTTGCTCACGTACTCGCGCACGGGAGCGAGATCGAGAAACGTAACCGCGATTCGCCGGCGCGCCAGTTCGTGAATCAACTTCAAGCTAATCTCGGAAGTCATCACGGCGACACCGCGGACCTTGTGTTCCATCATGCGCTCGGCGGCTTCACGCGTGCGTCGCGGATCGTAATTTGTATCGCTCAGGATCGCTTCGTATCCGAGTTGCCGCGCGCGTGTTTCAAAGCTCTTGATCACTTCCGGGAAGAACGGGTTTTCGATATCGGAAACGATGATGCCAAACGTTTTCCCCGCGCCAGATGCAAGTCTGCGCGCATGCGCGTCGGGAACATATCCCAACAATTTCACCGTAGAGAGAACGAGCCTCTGCGTCTTCTCGCCGACCTTGCCGGTCTTGTTCAGCACGTTCGAAACAGTTGCAGTCGAGACGCCCGCAGCTTTTGCAACGTCGAGAATGGTGAGGCTCTTCGCGCGATTGTTCGGCGGGGTTGGCAAGCGATTTCCCGTTGTATCAATTGGGCCCAGCAGAGATGCGGCGGAGTATAGACGATCAAAAAAATCTTGACAATGTTCAAATCAACGTGATATCCCAAGACACCAACGCAGGTTAAGCGTTTAAGTTGTTTTAGCCGTTTCGAAAGAAAACGGCGGTTGTCTTAAGCAGTTGGGCCCCAAGTAAGCAGACTCCTCGCGCTGGTCCCCGAGCGCCGCTACTTGCCGACTCTCGGACTAGGTCGAGCCTGTCTGACGTTTCGTCTGTGCCGCAGTCAAGAACTCTGTCATCCATAGGGTTGTGCAAACAGCAGACGCGGTCTTTCGGCCAGGAATCCGGAAGAACCGAGGAGGGCAAGGTCATGAAGCCTGGAGCCGTTTCCTGGGTCCGTTCGTTGTTGCTCGTCGCTTTCGTTTCTTTCGGCTTGATCTCGGTTCAAGCTCAAGTGGACACCGGTACCATTTCGGGAACGGTGACCGATCCCTCCGGCGCGGTGGTTTCAGGCGCCAAGGCCACTCTTACCAACCTCGGCACCAACGCCACGCTCTCGACCACCAGCGGATCGGACGGTACCTACACGTTTACGCCTGTCAGGGTAGGGAACTACAAGATCGACGTATCCGCGCCTGGGTTCCAAACCTCCAGCCAGCGCAACATCGTCGTGGACGTTAGTTCCCATGTACAGGCGAACTTCGCGCTTAAGCCGGGCAATGTGACCGAAGTAGTCGAAGTCACTGGCAGCGCGCCGGTGCTGGAGACCCAGAGCGCATCGGTTGGTCAGGTTATCGATCGCCAGAATGTCGACAGTCTGCCGTTGAATGGACGAAACTTTACCTTCCTGGCCCAGCTCGCCGCCGGCGTAAACACTCCGCAGGCCGACACGCGCGGCAATGCCGCCAGTGGAGCCTTTTCGGCTAACGGTCTGCGTCCAGCGCAGAACAACTATTTGCTCGATGGTATCGACAATAACTCTGATACCGTCGATTTCCTGAATGGAACGAACTACGTCGTGCTGCCTCCTCCAGACGCGATTCAAGAGTTCAAAGTCCAGACTTCCGATTTCAGCGCGGAGTATGGACGCTCGGGCGCCGCGGTTCTGAATGCCACCATTAAGTCAGGAACCAACAGCGTGCATGGAACAATCTGGGAGTTCCTGCGTAACGACAAATTTGATGCTGCTGATTATTTCGAGCGGACTTGCAATAACGGAGCCTGCACCACCCACAAAGGCGAACTCCGGCAGAATCAATTTGGATTCTCTGTTGGCGGACCTGTTGTGATTCCCAAATTATTCAACGGTCGGGATAAGGTTTTCTTCTTTGCCGACTATGAAGGTACGCGGAGAATTCAAGGCACCATTCTGAGTGGCTCAGTCCCGACACTAGCTGAACGGAATAGCAACTTCACGAACTTTACTGATCTGATCACTGGTCAGTCCGGCAATGCTCGCACCGATGCGCTGGGAAGATCAATTCCACTAGGTACGATTCTGGATCCTGCAACAACAAGGGCGGTCACGAAAGGCGTAGCGGATCCTGTCTCGGGCATTGTCGCTACAGCGACAGGCTTTGTTCGTGATCCGTTTGGGAGCTGTCCCGCGAGCACAACTACCTTTACCCTTGCTACTTGTGGCCTCAATGTACTGCCCGCGGGTCGCTTGGATCCCAATGCCATTAAGCTGCTGAGTCTTTATCCTCAGCCGACGGGCTCGAGCCTTTTCCAGAATTTCACTAATTCGCCAAAGCTGAATGAGCATCGGAATGCATTTGACTCGAGAATGGATGTCAACTTCAGCGCAAAAGATCAGACGTTCTTCCGGTTTAGCCTCGTCGATGATCCCATCTTCATCCCAAGCATCTTTGGCGGAATAGCCGATGGTGGTGGATTTTTCCAAGGCAATCAAACCGCTCTTGCTGAGCAGGCTGCTCTAGCGGAGACGCACGTTTTCTCATCAACTCTGGTCAACGTTGCTCGAGCAGGCCTCAACTATCTGCACACTACCCGCGCGGGTCCGGTTGCGACTGATCTGAGCAACATCCCGGCTCAATATGGAATCCAGGGAATTCCTCAACAAAACAACAATGGTGGTCTTCCGGCTTTCGGCATTAACGGCCTTCAGACCTTGGGAAGCAATGCATTCTTGCCTTCCGATGAGGTGACTTCCACATTCCAGGCGACTGACGATCTGACGAAGATCTACGGCAAGCACACTTTCAAAATGGGATTCGAGTTCCAGCACGTAAAGTTCTCGACTCTCCAGCCACCCTGGTCGCATGGCGAGTTCGATTACAACGGCAACTACACTGATATCCCCAACGTTGGGGGTGGCAATACCGGGCGCGCGGCATTCCTGCTAAGTCCAACTGCATCCACGGTACCCGGTGGAATCAACTTCGTGGGCGGTGCGACGACCGTCCAAATTTCGAACATCTCGCTGACTGATAACGGTAAGGAGTATTACGGAGGCTATCTCCAGGATGACTGGAAAGCTACGTCAAAGCTGACTGTGAATCTCGGTCTCCGTTATGACTTCTTCGGGTTGGTCGGCGAGCATCATGAAAACCAGGCGAACTTTGTGCCCGGTGGCCCTCCAACTGGAGGACCGATGTACATAATCCCAGTTGGGCCCAACGCCAATAACTTGTCTTCGGGTTGCGCAACTTGCTTCACTGATCTCTTAACCAAGGATGGGATCAAGCTCGCAATCACAAATGCTTATGGGCAGGGTCTCGGAAACTCGCAAAAGAACAATTTCGCTCCGCGGGTCGGTTTCGCCTATCAAGTCACCCCGAAGCTGGTAGCAAGGGCGGGATTCGGCATCTTCTACAACGGGTTCGAGAATCGCGGATTTTCGCCAAATCTCGGAGAGAACTATCCTTTCCAATTTAATTTCACGTTTAACAGCCCGAACGATGCGAATCCGATCCTGAATAGCGCGGGGAATGCGCCAGTGTTTTCCGGCTGCAGCACTGCTGGTCCCGGTGGCACTGCGACATTCGAGACTGGATTCTCCTGTACCCCGCTGAATCCGCTGCTAGTGAATGCGAACGGACTGAACCTGCGCGGCATTCAGTTCAACTATGCAACGCCCTACTCCATGGGGGGCAATCTAACCTTGGAATATGAGGTTACGCCCACCTTCGCCGTACAGGCTGGTTACGTGACGTCCCTGGCGCGCCACTTGGAGGTGTTCCCCGGATCGAACATCGTCACGCAGATCTTGCCCGCGTCGGCGAACGCGAATCAGTTCATTCCATTCCCTGACTTTGCTCGTGGATCTAGCTATGCGATTACCGAGGGAGCGAGCGCGTATCACGGGCTGCAGACCAAAGCTGAAAAGCGATTTTCAGGAGGCCTGAACTTCCTCGCAACCTACACGTGGTCGCAAGTGCGCAGTGACGCCCGTGACTTGCTCAACGGCGGCAGCGTTTCTGGCTACCGGGCTCCGGGCGTTCCCGGAATGGGAATCAAGGCAGATTACGCCTTGGCTCCGTTCGATATTCGTAACGTCTTTCATTTCAGCGGCACGTACCAACTTCCATTCGGCAACGGCAAACGCTATATGAACTCATCCAGCGCCGCGACCAATGGCATGCTTGGAGGCTGGAGTATTGTCTGGTCGGCCACACTACAGGGTGGACAGCCGGTCACAATTGGTTGTCCCACCGGTGTGGCTGCTGGGGTGGGCTGCCAATCTTTGAAGATTCCTGGGCAGGATCCTTATGCTGGCCCACATAACGTTACTCAATTCTTCAACCCCAAGGCATTCACGCAGCCGTGCGTTTTGGGAGCCGGAGGCGCTCCCATTCCAAATCAGCCCGCCGGATGCGTCCCGCTTACCGGGAATGCTGCGTTGGGCGGAATCAACGAACTTGAGGGGCCGGGATTCCATCGCCTCGATTTCTCAATGTTCAAGGAATTCCCGATTAAGGAGCGCTTTCACCTGCAGTTCCGGGCGGAGATGTTCAACATCCTTAATCACCCGAACTTCAACGCTCCGGGATTCGGCGGGAACGGTGTGGTCGCCATTCCTGGATCAACTAACTTCACGAACTCGAACTTTGGGGCGATTGGATCGACTCGCGATGCTCCCTACGACCCGCGACAGATTCAGTTTGCTTTGAAGTTGTATTACTAGCCGTAGAGGCGGAGAGGCTTCAGGGGAAGCCTCTCCGCCAGTAGCACAACGGTTTTCCTTTTCGATCATGTGGTCGCGTGCTCCACAATACGGTGATAGCATGCGAAGGCTGTGACTCTCCGATTCTGTCTGGGCCTCTTTACTACTTGGGCAATCGTTGCCTGCGGACTCCTTGCTGCCCAGACGAATGGGCAATCTCGCAATCTTGATCGATCCTTCCAGTCCGCCGTCGCTGACTACAACGCCGGTCATTTTCCTCAAGCTGCTTCAAAGCTCGAAGCACTACTGCCACAGGCACCAAACAGTTTCGATGTTCATGAACTGCTTGGTCTCATATATTCCGCGGAATCTCAGAACGCGAAAGCAACGGAACATCTGCAGAAGGCCGTGAGCCTCAATCCGGCTTCAGCTGCGGCGAGAACGAACCTGGCTGCCAACCTCGTTCGACGGAAGAAGCTCGATTTGGCCGAAGTTCAGTTCGCGAAAGCCGTCGAATTGGAGCCGAACAATTTCGACGCCAATCACAATCTCGGCGAACTGTATATTCAGCGCGGAAAGCTTCAACAGGCTGCGGAATCTCTGGCGAAGGCGCAGAAGATCGAGCCTGACTCGTATGACAACGGATACGACCTCGCGCGTGCATATCTGCTCATCGGCAAGACGAATGAGGCGCGCGAGACGATCGGTTCACTCATTGCGAGGAAGAACACCGCCGAGCTGCACAACCTGCTCGCGGAAGTAGAGGAGAAGGAAGGCAAGTTTGTTGCCGCAGCCAATGAATATGAAACTGCCGCTCATATGGAGCCCAGCGAGAGCAATCTTTTCGACTGGGGCAGCGAACTGCTGGTGCATCGCACGCTCGATCCCTCAGTTGAAGTGTTCCAGAAAGCCACCGAACTTTATCCCAAATCGGCGCGGCTGGCGGTTGGACTGGGCATGGCTTTGTACGCGCGTGGGAACTACGAGGATGCGGTGAAGTCGCTGCTGCGGGCGGCTGACCTGAATCCGTCTGATCCGGGCTGCTACTTATTCTTGTCGCGTGCCTACGACAGCTCTCCCAATCAGGCGGATGAAGTGATTGAGCGCTTCCATCGTTACGCGCAGCTTCAGCCGCGTAACCCTCGAGCGCTCTACTACTACGCGATGAGCTTGTGGAAAGGGAAGCGAGCGCAGCAAACGGATCAAGACCTTAGCGAGATCGCGAAGCTTCTGAAATCGTCGATCGCGCTCGATAACAAATTCGCCGAAGCTCATCTCCAGTTGGGCAATCTCTATTCCGACCAGAAGCATTACGCAGAGGCGATTCCGGAATATATGCAGGCCTTGACGCAAAATCCCGATCTAGCCGACGCGCACTACCGGCTTGGGCAAGCGTACGTGCGGACTGGTGACAAGCAACATGCCCAGCAGCAGTTCGATGTTTATCAAAAATTGCGAACGCAGCATTTGGCGGAAATCGATCAGCAGAAAGCTGAGATCCGGCAGTTCGTGTACTCGGCCAAAAATGCGTCTCCGCCAAAGTCGGAGTGAGGAAGGAAGAGAAGAATTCTTGATTTGCGTGTGACACTCGTCATAGGCTTGGCGACACACGAATAGAGTAATGTCTACCACTTTCCTGAAATCGGCGACGCGCGCATCGCGAGAGTCTGCGCAGGAACTCGCGCGTTCTCTTGTCAGCAGCCGTCGCGATTTTCTGCGAACGTCGGCTCGACTCGCGCTCGGGAGTACTCTTCTCGGTTCGCGTGCGTTCTCCTGGGCTGCTCCGACTTCGAAGAGAAAGGTAGTTGTAGTTACCTTTGGCGGCGGAGCGCGCGACCAGGAGACCTTCGCCCCTGAAGGTCAGGAAAATATTCCCAATTTGATGCGGGAGCTGATTCCGCAATCGACTTTCTTCGGCCAGGTGGTGAATCGCGGCATCCTCGGCCACTATGTCGCGACGGCAAGTCTCGCTACTGGAGCTTACGAAACCATCAATAACTTCGCCTCACTGCCTCCCGAAAACCCCACGGTATTTGAGTACTTCCGTAAAGAGCAGAAACGGCCGTCATCGGATGCCTGGGTGGTAGCTCCGAGCAATGGATTTAACCATATTGGCGAGAGCAGCAATCGCTCTTACGGCTCCGGACTCGGAGCACGCGTAATTCTGCCGAAACACTTGCTGACTGCAGCGACCTCCGGCGCCCCCGATTACGAACATCTGCTTCGTGACAATTACGAAACACCGTTCTACGCTCCGCAACTCGGCGGGAGTGAATTTGAGCTGCAGCAGTTGGAATCCATCCTGAAACTCTCGGTCGACGATTTTCGCGCGCATGCGCGCACGCTCTCCAGCCCCGACGAGCTCTCGCTCTACATTGCCAAACGGCTGATGCGTGAAGTCGCGCCCAGTCTGCTGTGGATTACGATGCACGACATCGACATCGCCCACGCCGGTGCATACTCGCTATATATCGAAGGAATTCGCCGTACGGACCGTCTGTGCGCCGAGCTATGGAAGACAATCCAGTCTGAACCCGAATACGCGGGCAAGACCACTCTGTTCATTCTTCCCGATTTTGGACGCGATTCAGATGAAGATGCCGGCGGCAACGGCTTCCAGCACCACCGCACCGGCGACACGCTCTCGCGTACAACGTGGATGATGGCACTCGGGCATGGCGTTCGCGAAGGCGTGATCTACGATCGCCGCATCGAGCCAACCGATCTGGTTCCGACGCTCGGATCCATTTTGGGATTCTCTGCCACGCTCTCCAAAGGCAAGCCCATTTCGGAGCTGGTGTAACGTGCTGCCCCGCGATCTCAAACCGGAACACTTCAGCTCATATCCTCCCGAAGCCAAGCGCCTGGCTACGAACTACATCGGAGCATTCCAGACTCTGCCCCTGAGTTTCCTTCCAAACCTACTACGAGAAGTTGCGGATTACGATTACAAGTTTCCGATTGAGCGACGAGCATTAGAGAAGGAGCTCGAAAACCTGGCATCTCTTTCGCCCGAACAGCGCACCCAGTGGTTCGGTGGATTCGCTGCAATCCAGATCGCTCAGACGCTGGCAGACTTCGACTGGGCGGCATCGCCGGCTCAATTTGTAGAACAGCTATCGGAATATCTGTGGAGAACCCATCAGCTCGACGCCTTTCGCGCGGCCGCCGTGCATTATGCGAGTCTGCTGCAGCAGGCTGTTCGTCCCGAGCAACCCGCGATGCCCAGATTGGGAATCACGGTTATCGGAGAAGGGGTTGCTTCATACGACCAGGCGCTGTTTCGTAAGCTCAGGCCTCACGGTGCTTACTTCAGCAAAATCGATCCGGAGAATGGGCTCGCGAGCCTGATAGATGCGGTCGGTGAACGGGCTCGGGCTCATCCAGCCAACTACGGGCATTGGTACATCGATGGCGGCGGACCGGTGGCGCACGATCCGGCGCTCAGCATCATTTCTTACACCTCGCTTGAGCCGGTGCGCAGAGAACTCTTGAAAAAGATCGATGCGCAGACGAAGCGTCCCGGAATGGGACCTGAGGCGCTGAGGACGACGCTCGCCCAGATGCGGCCTGACGATCTCGGATTCAACGGCGACGACGCGGTGCTCGATCGCTTTCAGATGAAAGTTCTGACCGAGGGATCAGGCACGCAGATCTTTAGTACCAGCTTCGTCCAGTGGGCGGCGCGTGAAGCTCTGCGGCGCGCGCAGCCGCTCACGCTTCTGGTGCGCTTCGCGCCGCGCCAGCGTCAGAAACCGATGAACGAGCTTCTATCGGCGAATGCCGGAGCAGCCGAACCAGACCCGATCGGCTCCCTGATCGACGGCGACATCGGCGCGTACTACAACTGGCTAAACCAGCAGCGCCTGCCCGGAGCCGAGCAGTCGTCGTTCCTGGTCTGGTTCGAAGGCCACAATCAAGCGTTAATGATCGGTCCCACTGTGCCTCGCGGCACCGAATCTGCTTCGCAAATGAACCTGAAGCAGTTGCTGAATTGGGAAGGATAGCCGCCGGATCCTCCTCCTTTGGCTCACCTCGACGCTTGCAGCACCGCCACTCCATACACCGGCAAACTCACGGACTGCTTCGCTCCTCCTGCTAAGACGTCGGTCATCGCTGTCCGCAATGGCACCGTCTGGTCAGCTTTCGAGAAGTTCACCAGAATAAGGACCGCTCCCCGGCTACCATATCTCGGATACACATCGACTCCGTCGGGCACTGACGGAAGCACGGGTTTCACGCCGCTGACATCGGTCATCCATTTCGCAGCGGACTGCATGGCAGCATCGTCGAGCCATGCCCCAATGTAAGTGATCCGGCCATTGCCAACCTTGCGCGTGATTGCTGCCGGCTGACCATCGAGCCATCCATTGCTCTTGCCATAGGTCTCGAGGACCTCCGTTCCCGAGTCCTTGGCGCTCAGCAACTCTGCCCACAGCTTCGATTCGCCCGATCCGAGGTTTCCCTGAACGGGAACGGGATCGGTGAGTGCGTAATACTGCTCGACGCGTCCGCCGAGCAGATTGACCAGCGGACCCGGTTGACGTTCCGTCTGCAGAGCGTTGTCGTCATCCTTCATTCCCAAGCGCTGACCCAGCACAAGATGCCCGCCCTGCCGCACATAGTTCTCGAGGTTCTTCGCGGCAGCGTCCGACAGGACATTCAGTCCAGGGGCAACCACAAGCTTGTACTGCGTGAGCGGAGCTGTAGGCGCGACGATATCGATCGACTGGCTGATCGCGCGCAGCGGCTTGTAGTAGCTCACGATCTCCGCTACGGGATCGTATTTCGAATTGTGCTTCTGCCAGTTGATCGCCCAGCGGCTGTCGTAAGAATGCAGAATGGCGACATCCGACTTCACCGTAGTTCCCGCGAGCACCGGACTCGCCTTCGCAAACTCCTGACCAAGCTGCTGAACCTCTGAGTAGAGCGGTACTGGTGTGCCATCGGCTCCAACCAGCGTGCCATGATACTCCTCCTGACCATTGAGAGCGCTGCGCCACTGCCAGTAGCTCACCGTGTCAGCGCCGTGGCCGATCGCGTGCCACGCCATGGCGCGCACTTCGCCTTTGTTGAGTGCATTGTTTATCGGTGCCCAGTTCACTGAGCCGGGCTGGGTCTCCATCACCCAGAAGTTCTTGCGCTTGAAGCCGCGCGTCAGATCGTGCGTTGCACCATTCTTTGCCGGATCAAGATGGCCTTCACCGACGTAGTCGTCCCAAGAAGCCAGGTCGAGATCCTGGCTGACGACATAGTGATCGTAACGATCGAACCATCCCATCATGTTTGTGGTAATGAACTGTCGCGGATCGGAGTTGGCGCGGATCACATCGAGCTGGTTCTTCTGATAGCTGCGCCAGGTATCGCTCACGAATCGTCGCCAACTCAGCAGGAGGCCGGGATTCCCGTATCGGGTTTCGATCGGAATCTGGTTCCAGCTGGAATAGGTCTGGCTCCAGTACGCTGTGGTCCAGCGTGTATTCAGGTTATCGAGAGTCCCGTATCGGGCCTTGAGCCATTGCTGGAATTGCGCCTTTGTGTCTGGATCATAGGATTCTTCGGCGTACTCGTTGTCGATCTGCCATCCGATCACCCAAGGATTATGTCCAAATCGCTTCGCCATCTGCTCGGCAATGCTGCGCGCCAGTTGGCGGTATTTCGGATTGGCAAAGTTGAACTGCTGCCGATTCCCGTGCTCGGCCCGGCGCCCGTCTTCTTCCATGCGCAGTGTTTCCGGATATTTCTGCGTGAGCCATGCAGGTGGAGCGGCGCTCGGAGTTCCCAGAACGGTGTAGATGCCGTGCTTCGAAGCGGCCGCGATCGCATGATCGAGCCAATCGAGATCGTACTGACCTTCACTCGGCTCCATGCGGCTCCAGGCAAACTCGCCGACCCGCACCATGTGGATGCCGGCCTTCTGCATGAGTTCGAGATCGGCATCCCAACGCGACTCCGGCCATTGCTCCGGATACCACGCCGTGCCCAGCAAAATCGCCGGCGGCTGCGGAGCACTCGATTGGCTTATCAGCGCGTTTGGAGCAAATAAGGCAACCGCAATGAGCAAAGCAGCGCGAAGGGAACAGCATCGCCAGTTGTCGATCATTCTTCCTCCACCGACGGCAGATTTGAACGCGAAGACGGCTGAAGTCGTGATTCTCGGTTGGTTAAGCGCTTCACATCTTACATTGCTGGAGCGTCACTGCGAAGCTCGAATCTCAGCCATTTATGGGAGGGCAGATTTGATATCGGTGTAGCCGAAGTCCTTGCCTTTGAAGAGCAACGGCTCGTCCATCGCTTTTGCTAACGCATAGGGGAAGCAATCACCAAAATTTAGACGGGCGCGGTGGCCGCTGCTTCGCCCAAAATCTCGATAAGCAGCCCGCGCCACCCGGGCTTGCGCTTCGGTAACCGGTTCAATGACGAATCGAGCTTGGCGAAGCAACTCATCGAGTCGTCGACTCGCTATGGGATCACGGCTTCCATCGATCACAGCAGCAGTCTCTACGTAGGTTGCTGCGGAAATACGCCTAGAGTTGGCATTGCCGATAGCTTCGGCGTAAACTCTGGCGTCGGATTCGTCTCTAAGGATTGCAATGAGAGCGGAGCTGTCCACAATCATTTTGGGAGGCCTTTTTCGTCGTAGAGAAGATCCGCGTGATCGGCCGAACGATAAGGCTCTTTCAGTCGTTTGCTGCAATCTTTGCCAATGGCCAAGAGCCGCTCGACAAGGCTGGAGCCGCGCCTATCTCTTATGCGCTCCAGGCGCTCCCGCAATGCGTTGGTTACGGCTTCGGTCATGTTTTCGCCCGTTAGCTTGGCAAGCTGGTTCGCTAAGCGGTGAGCATCCTTGTTTTTGATGTTCAAGCTCATTTGTGCTCAATTCTACCTGTCTACCATATCGATATATAATTCTACCACCGATCCGCGAGCTCATGTTTCAACTTCGTGACCTTCGTGTTCGTTCTTGTTGTTGTCCGTAGAATAGGAATATGAAGCGCTCCGGCACAGCCGACCTCCCGCTCCACGGCGGACGTGTTCCGTCCTGGCTGGCCGAGCGCATGACGGTTCTGGGTACCGCCATCTGCGAGAGCGTTCTGTACCATTACGGAACGTCGGAACTGCTCACCCGCCTCAGCGACCCATTCTGGTTTCAGGCCCTCGGCTGCGTAATGGGCATGGACTGGCACTCGTCAGGCATCACGACTTCAGTGCTGGGAGCTCTCAAACGCGGACTCAATCTCCGCGCGCACGAACTTGGGATCTACGTCTGTGGCGGACGTGGCAAGCACTCGCGCAAAACTCCTGCCGAACTGCTCGTGATCGCCGGCCGCTCCGGCCTGGACGGTGACAAGCTGGTCCGTGCCAGCCGACTCACCGCCCGCATCGACAACAACGCCATCGCGGACGGCTTTCAGCTCTATCTGCATTCCTTCGTCCTGAGCAGCAAGGGAGAGTGGGCGGTGGTTCAACAAGGCATGAACGACGCCACTGGCATGGCCCGCCGATATCACTGGCATTCGGCCACGGTGCGCGACTTCGTCAGCGAACCGCACACCGCGATCGTCGGAGAGTCGCAGGGTACAGTCATGAACCTGGTGGACGCGCACGCCGCACCGGCGCAGCAGGCGCTGCTGGAAATCGTGCGCGAGAATCCGGAGAAGACGCTTGCCGAAACTCGCAATCTCACCATGCCGCGTCATCACGACGTGCGCACGCCCGATGTCGATCTCAAGCGTCTAGGAGCGGTGCTCGCGCTCGCCTATGAACGCGAGTTCCACGATTTCGGCGAACTCCTGCTGCTGGAAAAGCTAGGTCCGCGCACGCTGCAATCGCTGGCCCTCGTGGCTGAGGTGGTCCACGGCACGCCAACGCGCTTCGCCGATCCGGCTCGATTCTCTTTTGCGCATGGCGGCAAAGATGGCCATCCATTCCCAGTACCGCTCAAGACGTACGATCAATCAATCTCAGTGCTCCGCCGTGCGCTCGATACCGCGAAGGTAGACCATCCTGAAAAACTCGATGGCTTCAAACGGCTGGATCGATTCGTGCGCAAGATCGAACGAACGGCTTCGCCGCGAGCCGATCTGGAGGCCGCCATCACCCACGAGAAGAAGATTTCGCCCGAATTCGGAGGGAGAACGGTCTTCGATGACCATGAAGAACCGCATCGCGGACAATTGGAATTGTTCGGGAACTGAGCGGACCGCGCTGACCGAGTCCTAACTCACCCTTCGCGACCACCAACGGTACTGATGCCGCATATACCTGGTGCAGGATTCGCAATCGAGCAGCTTTCACCAGAGCAGAGTCATTGCCGACGGCCCAGGTCGGCTTAGGAAAAACATAGAACTCTGCTGCGCCGGAAACTCCCTGCGATAGGCTTCCGCCCACTCCCGGAGAAATTCTTCAATCTGGTGTTGCTTTATTAGAGCCCACACACTGCCACCGAAGCCTGCTCCGAACGCTGAGGCAGCAAACGCGCCTTGCTGTCGTGCGGTTCGCGCCAAAAAGATAGTTTCGGCGGTTTGGTTGTTCAGGAGTTGCTCAGCATTTCGTTGGGATTCATCGACGAGATTGCCGAAGCGGCTCCAATCGCGCATGGCGAGCGCATCCGCTGCTTTGGGAATTATTGAGGTGGATTCCGAGACGAACTGCTCGAAACGGTCGACGAGCGGGAACTCGGAACTTATGGGCGTCGAACTGAGAAGCTTTCGTAAGTCGCTCTCGGCGCTTTTGGAAGTGGCGAGCACGGCGGCTAACGACCGGTCGTCACGTTCTGTCTCGTGATTCCACATTTCCAGAATGGAACGAACCGCGAGCGAGAGTCGGTTGTACTTCGACAGTGCGGAGCCGGTCTTATCAGCAACTACTCCGGTTACCGCGATGGCAAACGAGAACTCTTTGGGCAGCTCCAGTGAGCGCTCGAACAGGGTTGGGCAGAACGCGAACTGAGAAATCTTCCCAGGTTCGCAACATAAAATCGCGGTATGATCTTCGCTGCCGCCGAAGGTTCCGACGCCGCGATCGCCTGGCAACTCGCGGAACGTGGATCCGTTCTCCACGCATCCTAGATAAGTCGCGAGATCTTCTTTTGATCGAATGTTGCGGCGGTACGGCTCTGATTCAGCAAGATCGACCGCAGCCAAACCTAGGAACGATGCAACGACCAGCGAGCTAGAACTGCTCATGCCTGCTGCGCGAGGCAAGTCGCTGGCGAAGAGCACGTCTGCTCCAGTTGTCGAATTGGGAAAGTTGGCAGCGATGCGTCTTGTGACTGTGACTGGATATGCCCTCCAGCCGCGCTGCGGCAATTCGATGTCTGCCTGAAAAGCAAATTCGCTGCGCTCACCCGTTGTCGCATCCACGAAGCGCAGTATGCGGTCACGACGAGGAGATGCAACGACACAGAAGCCGCGTTCAACGCAGCAAAGCAGGCTTCGTCCGCCTGCGTAGTCGGTATGCTTGCCGAGTACTTCGATCCGTCCCGGAACAAAAAAGGCATGCTGGACTGTGCCGATGCCCAGTTCATGGGCGAGGCGCTGAAGCTGATCGAAGAGCCGGCATTTGGCTTCTGCTTCGGCTGCGCTCATTCCGGATTGCTGCAGCGCTTCCGCGTATCGATTCATAGCTCTACCGCGCGGCCATCGAGCGCGCGAACTACGCTGGCGATATCGGCTCTTGTGGAGAGGTCGAGGACTTCGCCAGAAAACGGGATCACTCGAAATCGTTCGCCTAGGTTCTCGATCGCGTATTGGACGGCAGAGGGTATCTCATACTCACCGCGTGCAGAAGGATGGATGGCTTCGCAGGCGCGGTAAACAGTTGGTGTGAACGACCAGCAGTTCATGCTGATGAGTGCGTCGGCTTGGATCGCCACAGGCTTTTCGTTTATGCGCCGCAGGTAGCCTGCAGGATGGAGTTCAAGAGTCGCGTAGGCGTTCAGTTGAACTTCGGCAATGACTCCATTACGGAGCAGTGCGTTGCGATCGAAGCCGACCGTACCCGATCCACGGAGGTCGCGCAGTTTACGCAGAGCTTCGACGGGATAGTAATTGTCAGAATTGATGACCAGAAAGCAGTCTGATGCAGTGAACTCCTGTGCCGCTCGCAGCGCATCTGCAGTGCCGAGCGGCTGTGGCTGAATGGCGAATGAGATTCGTACGAGTCTGGTTTTCAGCGATTCGTAGTAACTCCGAATCACATCGTGCTCAGGGCCTATCACGAGACATATTTCGCGCAATCCTGCATCAGCCAAAGCGCTGATGGAGTAATCGAGAAATGGCCGACCGATGGGGATCATTGCCTTGATGCCGCGATCAGCAATTTGCTCCTGCTCCGGAGTGAGCGAGGCATCCGCAAGGGCAGCGCGCATTCGTTTGCCTACTCCGCGCGCCAGAATGACTGCTTTGGATGTTTCCCGATCCGGAACCCGCAATTTATTGGTCCTTCGATTGATGCTCAAGTGAGCGGAACATTGCCTTCAAATCGCGTAATCCGCGAACGGTGACGATCACCGTTATCAGCGCGAACGATGCACCGGAGATTGCGAGCCAGACCGTCCAGAAGATTTTCCAGGCTGTCATTGCTCCTCCGTCGCCGCGTTGGCAAACCGCAGGTTCGCGCTGGGTTGGGCTTTCACTAGTGATCCAATGAACAATCCGGCGGCGGCCAGTCCAAATGCCATGAAGCCGGTGATATTTTCGTTCCAGTGCAGGAAGAAGAAGGGAACGATTGCGCCTAGGGCTCCCATCAGCATTGCCAGGTATCCGCCGGTGATGCTGGCTCGTTTCCAGTAGAGTCCGCCGATGACGCACACGAATGCGCCGGCGAGGAAGATCGTTCCAGTGATGTTGAGATAGAGATAAACCGCGCCGGGAGGCGTGTAGTAGAGTCCCCAGAACATCAGAAAGAGGCTGACGAAGAGGTTTGCAATTCGATTGACCAGAATCTGTGATCGCGAACTGAGCGGCGTGCGACCGAGAATTTGCCGCATCGGCAGGATGACGTCTTGCGAGATGACTGCGCTCCAGCCGAGCAGGTAGGAGCTGTTGACGGACATGGTTGCCGCGAGCATCCCTGCTACTACGATCCCTTTGATTCCCGGTTTGAGAATTTGTGCAAGCATTGCAGGCATCGCATCGATGGGCGCGAGTGTATGGTTGCCGATCACCGGAGCCGGCACTCCGGAGCTCAGGGCTCCCGTCCCAAACAGCGTAAGAGCTGCGATTCCCCAAAGCATAGGCAGCATTCCACGTCCCAGAAAGATGAAGCCTGTCCATGTCATCACGCGTTTGGATATCTCGGGACTGCGGGTCGAGAACATGCGCATGGCCGTTGTTTGCCAGCAGGTGTGAATGGAGAACCAGAGCAGCGTTTGCCAAATCAGGAATGTGAGGCCGAACTTTGGCGTCAGCAGCGGGTCGAATCCGGCGGCTCCCATGGTGTGGGTTACTTTGTCGAGGATATGAGTCCATCCGGCGTGGTGAATCGAATACCCAGTGATTAGGATCGTCGCGACTGAGAGCAGAACGTATTGCAGGAAATCGGTAATGACGACGGCGACCATTCCGCCTACAACCGTGTAGAGGAGCTCAAGCAAAAGAATGACGGTCATCGCTCCCACGAGATACTGCGCGCCGATGCCGCTGACGATGGTGAGAAACTCTCCCTCGATCTTCAGGAACACTCCCATATTGAGAATGCCGCCGAGTGCAACCAGAACACCGGTTAGCACGCGCAATCCGCGACTGTACTTGCGCTCGAAGAACTCCGGGACCGTCATCAGACGCATTTCGCGAAAACGGCTGATCACGAAACCCGTTCGGCCGACGATGATCATCACCACACCTGAGATCAGTGCCGCGGCAAATGCCGCGAAGCCGTACCTGTAGCCGAGTTCAGCGTTGTACATGTATGTGATCGTGCCGATCTCGGTGGCGGCTAAAGTCGCGATGCCGACGAACACTCCAAGCTCACGTCCCGCGACCAGGTAATGCGAGACGCTGCTGCCGATAAGGCGTTTGCCGATCAGACCGATGGAAACCGAGAGCAGGAGATAAACGGCGACAATCGTCCAGTCGAGCGGAGTGAAGGCCATGAGGAAGAGTGAGTGTTAAGAGCTGCCGCCCGAGCGTAATACAATCCGATGAACTGAACAACCGGGAGATATGCTCTGAGAACCTTCTTCGCGCTTTTTTTCCTTATCGCTGCCTGCATCTGCTTCGGACAGTCCGCGAGTGTGCTCACACCAGGCCCAGCAGCGGGCGCGGTCATTCGAGCCGGCAGCACAGAGGTTACGAACACCCGGCCGAGGGCAGCCGGCACGACGTCGGTTGTGGAGCTTCACAACAATGTGATCGCTGCGAAGTGGAGCGTCGGTGATGGCGGACTTCGTCTCGCTGCAATTGAGGATCGCGTTGCACATCGGCCGATCTCCCTCGATGATGATCTCTTCGTGCTGAGGCTCCATGATGGCGATGCGGTTCGCTCGTCGAAGATGAAGGTTCTTAGCGCTCCGCAGATTCGGGCGCTGTCTGCGGATTCTGGATCATCGAACTTGGCGCAGCGATCCGCCGGACGCGAGATTGCGGCAGAGTTGGAAGACAGCGCCGGACATCTTCACGTCACCTGGCGCGCAATTCTCAGAGATGGCTCAAACTACTTGCGAACTGAAGTCACGATTCGTGCCAACGGACAGGACGTGCCAGTGGCAGAGATCCGTCTCATCGGCTCGAACTCAGCCAACGCTCATGTCGTAGGTACAGTAAAGGGCTCTCCAGCAGTTAAAGGAAATGACTTTCTGGCATTCGAGCATCCGCTTTCCTCGTGTGAGGTTGAACAGACCGCGCTTACCTGCAGCTTGAAGCGAGAGTTGCCGATTCGCGCTGGACAATCTGCAACGTACTCTGCTGTTATCGGCGTTACGCGTCCAGGACAGCTTCGCCGTGATTTTCTGAACTATGTCGAACGCGAGCGGGCGCATCCTTACCGCACATTTCTGCACTACAACACCTGGTACGATCTCGGATATTTCGGACGATACGACGAAGCCGGCGTTCTGGATCGAATCAGCGCGTTCGGCAGCGAGTTGACGAAGAAACGTGGCGTGAAGCTCGATTCTTTTCTTCTCGATGATGGTTGGGACGATCCCACGCACTTATGGCATTTCAATCCAGGTTTCCCAGATGCGCTGCAGCGCATAACGGCAACTGCGGCCGACTACGCCGCAGCTCCCGGAATGTGGCTGTCGCCGTGGGGAGGCTATGGGCAGCCGAAGCAGCAACGGCTCGAATCGGCACACCATTCCGGATATGAAACTTATCAAGGCGGACTCGCTCTCTCTAGTCCCCACTATTTCGAATACTTCCGCAAAGTCTGCCTCGACGTCATCGAGCATTATGGTGTGAATCAGTTCAAGTTCGATGGAACCGGAAACGCCGATCGTGTGATCCCCGGCAGCAGCTTCGATAGCGATTTTGATGCGGCGATCTCCTTGATCTCCGAGCTGCGATCGCACAAGCCTGATCTGTACGTGAATCTGACC
The DNA here is from genome assembly GCA_035764005.1 of Terriglobales bacterium. Taxonomy (NCBI): domain Bacteria; kingdom Pseudomonadati; phylum Acidobacteriota; class Terriglobia; order Terriglobales; species Terriglobales bacterium. The sequence goes on along the minus strand of DASTZZ010000115.1, from coordinate 50,113 downwards.
ACGGGCACATATCCATCGCCGTTCTGGTTGCGCTATGCGGATTCCATCTGGCGCGGTGGAGAAGACCACGACTTTGCCGGAGTCGGAACTGCGCGACAGCGCTGGATAACATATCGCGACGGCGCTACGTACGAACACGTGGTCCAAGCTGGGCCGCTTTTTCCCCTCAGCTCGCTCATGCTGCACGGCCTAATCTATGCGCAGCATGCCAAAGACCTCAGTTCCGATCCGGGTAATGACTTCGCTGATGAAGTCCATTCCTATTTCGGAACTGGCACCCAGCTGCAGGAAATGTATATCACTCCGTCGCTGCTAAGTTCACAGAGCTGGGATGTGCTTGCGGCTGCCGCGAAGTGGTCGCGACACAACGCCGAGGTCCTACGCGATACGCACTGGATCGGCGGTGATCCGCGCAAACTCGAAGTCTATGGGTGGGCGGCCTGGTGGCCCGAGAAGGGAATTGTCACTTTGCGAAATCCAAGCGATCACACGCAGGAGTTTCTGCTGGATGTAAGTCGCGCTTTCGAGTTGCCCTCGGGGGCAGCTCGTTCCTATCGCGTGAGCGATGTTTGGACATCGGGAAATGCGAAGCAGTTTGTGGCAGGCCGCAAAGAAAAAATTGAGCTCAAGCCATTCGAAGTACTCACACTGGAAGCGAGGCCGGTGCACTAATCCAGTCTCGCTCAACGCAGAAGCGGCCGGATCATGCAGAAGACGTTGTCGCGCATCGTCAACGCTTCCCCCATGACCGGCCGCACCCTTCAGGGTTCCCTTCGGATACCTATTAGACGGATCGCAGAACCAATCGTCATCCGCTTCAGTCGGCAGAACTCGGCGTAAGCTCGTGTTCGCGCGATCGGTTTATCCCAGATTTGCTACACCGAGAAGCGGCGAGTAGCGAAGCCCGCTTGTCATCAATTTCTCAATTTCCTTCACCGGCTTGATTCCGCCTCGCGCGCCAACGCCCATGCAATTCAGCGCGGCGGCGGCGCAAGCAAAATCGAGAATGCGCGGTAGCTTCCAGCCCTGCAGCAGACCATAGATGAAGCCGGCGTGGAATGTGTCACCCGCGCCGGTGGTATCAACCGCGTCTACTTGAAATGCCGGGGCGTAGTGGAATTGTTTGCCATCCCAGGCGAGCACGCCGTCTTCGCCGAGAGTGGCGGCGGTGAGGACGCAATCGAAACGACGCTGCATGAGCGGCAACGCTTTTTCAAGATCATCTTCACCGACTAGGCGCGCGGGCACATTTTTGCTCACGATGGCGTAATCGATGTTCTCCAGCAGGCCTTGGACTCCAGCGTAGACATCATCAAGGTCAGCAACGACAGGAATGCCGGATGCGCGTGCCCAGGTTGCTGCAAGCGTGGCTGCTGCCGTGTCGTAACCATCTACGTGAAGAGCGCGAGCATTTACGATCCACTCGCGATCGAGTTCGTCAGGACGAAGACTAAGTTGCGGGTCGCGTCGCCAGAGTACGGTGCGCTCGCCGTGGCGGTCGACCAGAATGACAGCCTGCTGGCTCGGACACCCAGGTACAGCGATGACCTGGGCGTCAACTCCGGCGCGCGCGAACTCAGAGCGATGCAGTCGGGCCGCATCATCCTCTCCCAACTTCCCGACGTATCGCGTGCGCAATCCCCAGCTTTGGCATGCCATCACCGCGCTCGCGACTTGGCCTCCCGGTAGAAAGCTCGCATTTCGAAATTCGATCTTCGATCCCGGAGCAGGATATTCGGGCAGGGGAATCAACATGTCGGTGGCGTTGAGTCCCACACCTACGACATCGACCATGGCAGCTTTCGTCATCTTGGTGAGAAACACTCTAACTGAAGCTTATCGCTCTCTGCCGGAAAATTTGCACCCAACCTCTACCGCTTTGATTTGGATGCATTCTGCTTGAGCCGGTGTATAGTGCCAGCACTCATAATGACTGCTTCCGTCTCTTCGCCAGACGATCTTCCACGCAGACTGGGGCTAATAGATTCTCTCTCGATTGTCATTGGAGTGGTGATCGGTGCAGGCATTTTCCTGGTTCCCAACCTTGTTGCGCGCGAACTGAGATCCATTCCGGCAATTCTCTCAGTTTGGATTTTTGGTGGGATCATCTCTTTTTTCGGAGCGCTGGCCTGTGCCGAATTGGGAACGGCTCTGCCCTCTACCGGCGGACAGTATGTTTTTCTGCGCGAAGCGTACGGTCCTATGGTCGGATTTCTCTGCGGCTGGTCGATGTTTGTGGTTGCCCGCAGTGCCCAAGTGGCGTGGCTCGCGGTCACCATGATGCTTTACGTCTCCTATTTCCATCCCCTGTCACCACTCATCGCAAAGCTGCTCGGAATCGCTGTGATTGCGATCTTCACTGCGATCAATTATCGCGGTGTGACAGTCGGCGCGGCCGTCCAGAACGTGTTTACATTCGCGAAGGTTGTTGGCCTGGCAATCATTATCGGCGCCGCTTTCCTGTGGCACGGAACTAAAGCTCCTTCTGCTCCGATTGCTTCCGGGTTCTCGATTGGCGGCTTTGGCACTGCGTTGATCGCGTGTCTGCTTGCTTTTGATGGATGGGTGCAGGTCAGTTTTGTCGCCGGAGAAATTCGCAATCCTCGACGCAACATCCTGCGGGCCCTCAGTCTGGGCACGCTCGCATGTATCGCGCTTTATCTCCTCGCGAACTTGGCGTATTTGCGCGTGCTGCCGGTAACAGAAATTGCGAGCAGCGATTATGTCGGTGCGTCGCTGGCGGAGCGCGTACTTGGCTCATTGGGCGGACGGTTTGTCTCGCTAATTGTTCTGTTGTCGATTATTGCTGCCTTAAACGGCTGTTTTATGACCAGTCCGCGAATGTACTTCGCCCAGGCTCGCGACGGACTCTTCTTCCGCAAGTTTGCTGATGTACATCCGCGGTACCAGACACCGGCGTTTGCCATCGTGGCTCAAGCAGCCTGGGCGCTCGTGCTTCTGCTTACCGGTTCATACGAGAGCCTTCTCGATTACGCGATGATCGCGATGTGGCTGTTCTACGGACTAATGGTCGCTGGCGTGATCATTCTGCGCCACACTCAGCCTCAACTTGAGCGTCCATACCGGATGTGGGGATATCCGGTAACGCCAGCGCTGTTCGTCGTGATCACCGTTTGGTTCCTGGTGAATATGCTCGTAAACAGACCAATACCCTCGCTCGCTGGACTCCTGCTGACGGCGACAGGCGTTCCTGTTTATTACACGCTCATCAACTGGGGGAAGGGTGATAGAGCAAAAAAGTGGGGAGCTTTTTGAGCTCCCCAAAACAGAAGCGACAGAGGCGATACGTGAGAGTTGGAGTGTAAGCTGCTGCTCCAGAGTTGCCTCGCGATGAAATTTCTGCAAATTTCTGATACCTACACAGCACCAGTCGCGATTTGGCGTTAATTAGGGAGGCCAAAAGCGATGTACATCCCTCCCGACTTTGACTTCAAATCCTTTCCCCCTCCAGCAGCGATTACTACGTATTCCCGACCATTCACCTCATATGCAATTGGCGTGGCATTGCCGGCGAAAGGCAGGGTGGTTTCCCAAAGCAATTTGCCCGAAGACTTGTCGAAGGCGCGAAACTTCTTGTCGTAATTTGTCGCACCGATGAACAGAAGGCCGCTGTCAGTGACCAGCGGGCCGCCGTAATTTTCTGATCCCGTGTCTTTCAATCCCTGCGCCGCAAGCTCGGGATATTCGCCAAGAGGAATCTTCCAGGCATACTCCCCAGTGCTGAGATTAATTGCGCTTAGAGTGCCCCACGGCGGAGCGACGGCCGGGTATCCATCAGGATCAAGAAAGCGCGTGTATCCCGAGAAGCGGTACGGCATCGGAGGGCCGACCGGCTCCGCGCCAGTGAGTTCTTTGTTCGCGCCCTCAATGAGGTAGTCGATGAGCGCACTCAGCTCATCGCGCGAGAGATTGGGAAAGGCGGGCATCCTGCCTCGGCCTTTCTGAACAACGTTCTTGATCGCCGAACGGCTGGAGTGCCGGCCGATGCCTTGCAGAGAAGGGAAAAGCGGTGGAGAGCCGGCCATGTCGTCGCGGTGGCAAATCGTGCATTGCTGCTGGTAGATACCGCGTCCGCTCAGGGGATTGGCGGAGTTCTTGGCCAAACGCGCATACCAGGCCATCTCGTTGGCGTTTACGTACAGCAGTCCCGTCTTGGGATCATAGGCAGGACCGCCCCATTCGGCGCCGCCGTCGAATCCGGGAAACACGACCGTGTCCTGCTTCGTGCTTAGAGGAACGAACTGGCCTTCGCTGCGCAGCGTTCTGAATTTTTTCAGCGCCCATTCATGCGCGGCGGGAGTGCGGTTCGTGAGCAAGCCTTCGGTCAAAAGCTGCCGAGCATATGGCGCAGGTGCTCTGGGTAGCGGCTGCTCGGCGGCAGTTACCTCGCCGGGCAGATCGCTCGAGGAGTATTTCCTGTACTCAATCGGAAACAGTGGAGTCCCGTTAGCTCGATTGAAGAGGTAAACGAATCCTTGCTTGGTCGTTTGTGCGACGGCATCGATGGTTTTTCCGCTACGTGTGACTCTCACCAGAACAGGCGCGGCTGGGAAGTCGCGATCCCACAGATCGTGCCGAACCGCCTGGAAATACCAGACACGTTCACCTGTCTCCGCTCTGAGCGCGAGCAAGCAATTTGCGAACAGATCGTTGCCGACACGATCCCCGCCGTAGAAGTCGAAGGCTGCTGATCCGGTGGGAGCGTAGATGATTCCCGTCTTCGCATCGAGAGTCATGCCCGCCCAATTGTTCACAGCGCCGCTGCTCTTCCACGCGTCTTTTGGCCAGGTTTCATAGCCATACTCACCGGGATGAGGAATCGTGTGGAAGCTCCAGCGCAGTTTCCCGCTACGAACGTCATAAGCTCGGATATCGCCCGGAGCGGCGGGTAGTGTTTCAGGGTCGCGTCCGCCAACGATGAACAGGTCTTTGTAGATGACTGGCGGGCTGGTTAGTGCGATCGACACTGTGGCCGGATTGCGTCCGAGTTTCTCGCGCAGGTCGATGCGGCCGTGATCGCCGAAGGTGGAGATCGGTTGTCCCCTGTTGGCATTCAGCTCATAAACAAAGTTCATTACGCCGGAGATGATGCGCGCATCGTTCCCATGCTCCCAATATGCAAGACCGCGATTCGGTTGCGTGCTGGTCACGCCGGAGTCGAACTGCCACTTCAGTGCTCCGGTTGCGGCGTCAAGGGCGAAGATCTTTTGCGACGGTGTTATGCCGTAGAGCACTCCATGCACGACAATTGGACTTGTCTGCAGCCCGCCGGTTTCGCCGGTGTCGTAAGTCCATGCGACAGCTAGCTCACTTACGTTCGAACGGCTGATCTGCGTGAGCGAGGAATGATGAGCGCCGTCAGGTCCGCCGTAGACAGGCCATTGCTGCTCGCGGGAACACGAAGCCAATGAGATGATCCAGACGCCAAGAAGAGAGACTAAAGCAACTGGTTTAATTCGAGAAGAAGGTTCCAATCGGGTGCCCAGGCATCGCGAACTTCGACGAGTGGGATACTTTAACTCCGTCCCATATGCCTCAGCAATTCCTCCATTGCCGCTGAGCGGCTCCACGCTCATTCGGTATGAATACTGCAAGAAAACCGCCCAGTCATCGCTGATTCGAAAACAACGACGACTGGGCGCGCTCGGCCAGAGGCGGGGGTTTGAAAATGAAAAGGCTTAGAACATCCTCAGGCTTTCGAAGACAACGCTGAGCTGTTGAAACTGGGGCTAGTTCTTCACCTCCAGGCTTGCCGCGACCACGTGCTGACTGTCTTTTACTTTGTCGCCGTCGAGCGGTTTGAGCTTCTTGATTTCGTAGCTGCCCTGCTCGGGAGCAACCAACGTCATACGGCCGTGGCCCTTCATCATCCCGGCGGCGATTTCTACTCGAATGTAGTAGTCCTGTCCGCTCTTCAGGTCGACGTCGATACCTGCCTGCTTATCGTTCGAATGGAAGGTGTGTTTGCCTGACGAAAGCTTGGCGGCAAAGAAACGGCCGTTCTCCATGCGGGCAAGTTCGGTGTCGTCGCAATACACAGACGGAGAGAGTGCGCTACCAACAAACTGCTTGTAGCGGTAGATGTAAACAGTTACCTGCGAGTCATCTTTCTTAGCAGCGTTGTCTGCCTGCGGTGTCGCGGAATCAGGCTGCTGCGCGTTTAAAAGGGATGTTGCGAAAGCCAGAAGCAGAAGAGCTTTCAGGATTGGAAATCGCATGCTTACTACCTCCATCAGCGTGTGAGTTATAGAGGCCCAGGAAATCCAACAGATCGCCTGCGTGAACCAACTTCTGGCCACTTCCACACCGGCGCGATTTCCAAGTTAGCGGTTCCAATTCCGGACGAGAAGGTTACGAAAGTGAAGGTGAAACGACTTGGTCACTGTTTGTGAACAGATTCTCGGAGAGACTCCGCCGGCCACTACGCCAATCCCAAATCCGGCGCGATCTTCTTCATTGCCTCGATGCAGAACGTGATGTGCTCGTCGAGATCGATTCCGAGCGCGGCAGCTCCGTACGTAATGTCGTCACGCGAGACGCTGCGGGCGAAGGCTTTGTCCTTCATCTTCTTGCGAATTGATTTCGCATCTACTTCGGCGAGCGACTTCGATGGCTTCACCAGAGCCGTGGCAGTGATGAATCCTGCGAGTTCGTCACACGCGAAGAGAGCTTTCTCCATGTGACTCTCGCGAGGGACTCCGGCGTAGTCGGCATGGGAAAGAATCGCGCGTCGAATGTCATCCGGGTAGCTGCGCTCGGCGAGGATCTTGTTACCGACGAAAGGATGTTCTTCGGGCGTGGGGAATTTCTCGTAGTCGAAGTCGTGAAGCAGGCCAGTGATTGAATACTTAAGCTCGAGCGCGGCGGCCTCTTCTCCGTTCAGTCCGTTGTCGCGGGCGAATTTCTGCGCGTACGCCCTCATGCATGCCTCGACCGCCCTAGCATGTTTTCGCAAACTTTCCGACTGGGTGTATTCAGTTAGTAACTCCCACGCTGATTCAAGGGATTGCCCGATCATTTGCCTGTTTTCTCCCTTGTTTCGCTGGTGTTCTTTGCCGGTTTATTTAGGTTTTCTTACGGTTTTTTCTTGACTTCTCCTTCAGAGTACCGCAAAGTAACCGTGGCTTGATTCCGGGACCATTTCCCGAATCGGCTTTTGTTTGAGAGTGCCCCGCTCTGGCAACTCCCAAACTACATGGCAACGACGCTCGCACCTGTTGATTCACGAGAGGTGGTGAGATGCGACCATTGTCATCTCGTCCAATTTCGGACCAATAACAATAATTGCCGCCGCTGCCGCACGTCACTCGATAACGAGCCGGAGCCGGTGGTAGTCGCGCCGGAAATCGCTCCGGCGATCACGAATAACAGCTCTCATCCGCAGATTCAGATTGCGCTCGCGATCCGTTCGTTGCGGCGCCGCTCAGGACTGAGCCAGCGCCAGCTCGCAGGACGCATGCAGGTGCCGCGCACCTACGTGTCGAAGATCGAGAACGAAAAGGCCACCCCGACGCTATCCTCGCTAGAGCGCCTAGCCAACGCGCTCGAAGTTACAATCCCCGATCTGCTCCGCGGCGATGGACGGGCGCGTGAAGATGAAATTGCTTCTCTGGTAGGTGATCCGTTCATTTCCGAGATTGCGCCATTCATCTTCCAGCTCGATCCCATGCAGCGCTCGAGCCTGATGATGCAGATGCGCGAACTAGCTACACGTCCGAGACGCAAAATCTAAGTTTCTCTCCCCCAACCCACGCTCGCGTAGGCCGATCTCGAAACTGGGATCGGCCTTTGTGGTTTTCCTTCTTGTCATTCCGAACCGCCGTCTTTTGGCGGCGAGAAATCCCTATGCCTTCGATAATGGTGCGTCGACGTAAGCTTCGCGGCCATAGGGATTCCTCTCTCCTGCTCACGCGAACGGCACGCGTGAGCATTCGCTCGGAATGATAGACACTGAAACAAGCGAACGGCCCCGCATTTTCCGCGAAGACTCCCGACTTTCTCTGCTAAAGTAGAGCGCACATTTCCCATGACGTGGACCGAAACTTTTCACTGCGAAATCTGCGGCAAGCAGAAGGGCAGCGTCGATCACTGGTGGCTCGCCTGGGCCGAGAGCTACCGGCCTCCATACCAGGGCGCGCCTGAGCACCCGATTCTGAAGATCTACCCGTGGGAAACCATGTCCGCCCACGATGCAGATGTGAAGCACCTATGTGGTCAAGCCTGCCTGCAGACGCTTGTCGCAAGATGGATGAACCGGACCATCAGCGTGGTACACGGGGCAAAGGCTTCGGCGTAGGCTTTCCTTCGTGCTCTTCGTGTCCTTCGTGGTAAACGCCGGTTCTCAGTTATATTTCTCTAGCCGAGACAGGATTTTCATTCATGCCTTCGACCACAGTCATCGCCTCAGCTCCGCAAACCGCCGCAACTCCACAGACCACCAACTATCGCGCGATGGCGATGGTCACGACGCTCTTCTTCATGTGGGGATTTCTCACCTGCCTGAATGACATCCTGATTCCGCATCTGAAGAGCATCTTCGATCTGAACTATGCCGAAGTGATGCTGGTGCAGTTCGCCTTCTTCTCTTCGTATTTCGTGTTCTCGTTCCCTTCGGGAAAGATCATCGACTTTTTCGGATATAAGAAGGCCATGGTGGCCGGCCTGGTGACAATGGGAATCGGAGCGTTCATGTTCGTTCCGGCAGCTGCAGCGCCGTCGTTTCCGCTATTCTTAGCGGCGTTGATTACGCTCGCCGCAGGCATGACGATCCTGCAGACGTCGGCCAATCCTTACGTTGCGGTCCTCGGCCCACCACGCACCGCCTCCAGCAGACTGAATCTTACCCAGGCATTCAATTCGCTGGGGACGACGATCGCTCCGTGGTTCGGAAAGCTCTTGATCTTGGGCGCTGTTGCCGCGCCGGTCTCAATTGAAGTGCTGCGCTCCATGTCTCCGGATCAGTTGCAGGCCTATCGGGTATCGCAGGCTGCTTCGGTGAAACTACCTTACATCGGCCTTGCCTTGGCATTGTTTGTCTTGGCCGTAATCATCGGATTTTTCAAACTGCCGACCATCGCTTCCGCTGAGGCGCATGGAGCCGTGAATGACTCAGTATGGCGACATCCGCACCTCGTGCTGGGTGCAATCGGAATTTTTGTATACGTCGGAGCTGAAGTAGCGATCGGCAGCTTTCTCGTGAACTATCTCAATCGTCCGGAAATCGGAGGCCTCACTCTCACCGCCGCGGCCGGCATGCTGACTTATTACTGGATGGGAGCAATGATTGGCCGATTCGTCGGTTCCGCACTCTTGCAAAAGATCCCGACCGGAGGATTGCTGGGGTTCAATGCCATCGTTGCGGGAATTCTAGTCGCGGCATCGATGCTCACCTTCGGCCACTTCGCGATGTGGACGATTCTGCTCGTCGGCCTGTTCAACTCGATCATGTTCCCCAGCATCTTCACGCTGGGCGTCGATGGCCTTGGTCCACTCACTGGCGACGGCTCAGCGTTGCTGATTGCAGCCATCGTCGGCGGTGCAGTCATCCCCGAGTTGCAGGGCATCCTGGCAGACCATATCGGGATCCACCACGCGTTTATTCTCCCGCTGCTCTGCTACATCTACATCGCGTATTACGGCTTCCGCGGCTCTCGGCATGGCGCGGCGACGGCTGCGGCGTAGCCTCAGAAAGACATAGAGTCGGGAGCCCTCGGCCGGGTGTTTCTGCAGGACTCTGAAGGCGCACCTTTCGCAGCCGTGCTGGAGCTTGACACGCACCATTATGGCAGTCCCAACGAACACCCCCGGGCGAGGGTGTCCGGCTCCAGGTTAAGCCTGCGGGAATGTGGGGGGTGCAATTTCGGGAACCGGCAGTACCGCCGCTGGCTGAGTCTTCCAGACAGGCTTGCCAGCCTGCTTCGGAGCTATGGAGCGGAAGAAGCGGCTGCATTCCTGCCAACTCGCTAGAAGCTGCTGCGCCCACACGCTGCCGGTTAGCAGGGCGTGGACACGTACTAGCATCTCCACCTGGTGTAGCTGTTCAGGCGAAGGAACACTCAGCTCGACCGAATCCTGATTTACGCGGGTCTCGGTGAGGTTTGCGGGATCGAAGACGTAAGCCTTGCCGCCGGTCATTCCTGCGGCAAAGTTGCAGCCGATATCGCCGAGTACAACTACGCATCCGCCGGTCATGTATTCGCAGCCGTGATCGCCAACGCCTTCAACTACGGCTACTGCTCCGGAGTTGCGTACGGCGAAGCGTTCGCCGGCGCGTCCGGCGGCGAAGAGCCGTCCGGAGGTCGCGCCGTAGAGCGCGACATTTCCCAAAATGACATTCTCGTTCGAGCTATCGATCGCCTTGCCGCGCGGGCGCAGAATCAGCGCGCCGCCGCAGAGACCTTTTCCGACGTAGTCATTGGCTTCGCCGTCCAGCGTCAATTCCATGCCATCGACGCAGAACGCTCCGAACGACTGGCCCGCTGAGCCACGGAAGCCGAGGCGAACTTCGCTGTTCTGCAGCCCACGAACGCCGAGCTTGCGGACGAGTTCTCCAGCAATGCTTGCGCCGGTCGAGCGATCCTGGTTACGGATCGTGAACTCGCGATCGAAGTGCTGTCCCTGGCGAACGAAGCCTACGATCTCATTCGCTAGTTCCAGTCCGAAAGCATCGTGATCGGATGGACGATCGTTGCGCGGAGTCATGCAGCGTGGCAAGTCGCCGTCGCTGCGATAGAGCAGCTGTGAGAGGTCGAGTGCGCCGTCGGTCGAGATTTGGCGAAGCAGATCGGTGCGTCCTACGGCTTCGCTGATTGAACGCAAGCCTAGTTGCCCCAGCAGCGTGCGAATGTCTTCTGCAACTTTCAGGAAGTAAGCAACCACGTGCTCAGGCTTGCCGCGGAACTTTGCGCGCAGTTCGGGACGCTGCGTTGCGATTCCGGCCGGGCACGTATCGAGATGACATTGACGAGCCATGTCGCAGCCCAGCGAGACGAGCGCTGCAGTTCCAAAAGCGAACTGTTCGGCGCCGAGCAGAGCAGCGACTACAACGTCGCGTCCGGTACGTAGGCCGCCGTCAACGCGCACGCGAATACGGCTCCGAAGTCCATTGCGCATTAACGTCTGCTGGGTTTCGGCAAGGCCAAGCTCCCACGGGGCGCCGGCGTGCTTAATGCTGCTCAGCGGCGAGGCTCCAGTGCCGCCGGCATGTCCGGAGACAACCACGTAATCGGCATAGGCCTTCGCTACGCCGGAAGCCACCGTTCCGATTCCCGCTTCGGAAACCAGCTTCACGCCTACGCGAGCGGTTGGATTGACCTGCTTGAGGTCGTGAATAAGCTGCGCCAGGTCCTCAATGCTGTAGATGTCGTGATGTGGGGGAGGGCTGATCAGCGACATTCCTACTTGAGCGTGGCGCAGACGCGCAATCAGCTCGGTCACCTTGGCTGCCGGGAGCTGTCCACCTTCTCCCGGTTTCGAGCCTTGCGCGATCTTGATTTCGATCTCTTCCGCGTTGACCAGGTACTCGGTCGTGACGCCAAAGCGTCCGGAAGCAACCTGCTTCACCTTGTTGTTCGCTTCGCGGCGTCCGTGATAAACATCGGGATCTTCACCGCCTTCGCCGGTATTCGACTTGCCGCCGAGCAGATTCATGGCTTCTGACAGCGTGCGATGCGCTTCAGGGCTGATGGAGCCGAGCGACATAGCGCTACTCACGAAGAGGCGGGCAATCTCGGCAGCAGGCTCGACTTCATTGAGGGAAACCCGTTCCGAAACGGGAGCAAACTCAAGCAGATCTCGGAGGTTGTGCGGCTTGAGCGTGTCGGCATGGCGGGTGAATTCGCTCCACGCACTTTCAGTCAGCGAAGCATCGGCTTTGCGAGCGACGCCGACTGCGGTTTGCATTGCGCGTACTGCAGGCGGAGCCCATCCATGCTGGTCGGCGCGATCGGCCTTGCGATAACGGATGTAGCCATAGTCCTGGAGCAGTTCTTTAGCCTCGGCCGCCAGCGGCTCAGCACGACGAGCGAGTTCCTGCTCAACAGTCGCGAATCCTACTTTGCCGCGAAGATTCGGTGTGCCGGCGAAACAGCGGTTGACGAGTTCCTCGTCGAAGCCGATGGTCTGGAAGAACTGGCCGCCCCGATAGCTGGCCACGTCGGAGATGCCGAGCTTCGACATGATCTTCTTCAGACCGTTGTTGAAGCCCTCGAGCATTTTGTGCGGAGTCTCGCAGGTGCGCAGCGCCAGCCACGGGCAAACCGCCCCCGCGCCGTAGCCGATGAGCACCGCTGCGTGATGAACGTCCCAACAATCGCCGCACTCCGCGATCAGGTCGCAGTGAGTGCGCAGGCCGATGTTGATCAGGTGATGGTGAACGGCACCGACAACCATCGCGATCGGAATCGGCGGCGCACTCGAGCTTGCAGTCGTGTCAGACAACACCAGCAGTTCGGCGCCGCTTTTTACGGCTGATTCGGCCAGGCGACAAATTTGTTCTACGCTCGCTGCGAGGCCGTCTGAATCCGGACAGACGCACTCGATTTCCGCGATCTGCAGCACAGACTGCGAACGAATACCTTCGAGTTCCTCTTCGCTAATGACTGGAGAGCTTAGTTCGAGAAGCGTTGCGGGAGCGCTCGAATCATCTGCGCAGAGTCTTGGTCTGCGGCCCAGGACGGTGCGAAGCGACATCATCAGATCTTCGCGAAGCGGATCGATCGGGGGATTTGTCACCTGCGCAAACCGCTGGCGGAAGAACGTGTAGAGCGAGCGCGGGACGCGAGCGAGTGCCGAAACGGGAGTGTCATCTCCCATCGACCACACGGCTTCTTTCCCGTCGCGTGCCATGGGGGCAATTACGAGCTTCAGATCTTCGCGCGTGTAGCCGAATAACGCATGAGTCTGCTCGGTGGGTGTCTCAAAAGTGCCCGCCGGAGCTTTCTCGACGGCGATTACGTGCGAGCTTGTCTCCGGAGTTGCATGGAACAGATGCTGTTTCAGGCGCTCGGCATCGAGCACTTCGTGGCGTTCGAGATCGACGGCGAGCATCTGTCCCGGGCCGAGACGGCCGTTGACTTCGACGTGGTCGGCATCCAGATCGAACAGTCCCACTTCGGAACCGGCGATTACGAGCCCGTCGCTGGTGATTTTGTAGCGCATCGGACGCAGGCCGTTGCGATCGAGAGCAGCGCCGACATAGCGACCATCCGCGAAGGCCATAGCCGCAGGGCCATCCCAAGGCTCCATCAATGCGGCATGCTCGCGGTAGAAGCACGCCAGATCCTGAAACGCTGGATGAGCCTGCCACGCAGGAACGACCAGCATCGCCATGCTGTGCAGCAGATCGCGTCCGCTGCGAAGGAGCGCTTCGGCAGCTTCGTCGAAATGACAGGAATCTGATGCGCCCTCACGGAGCAGGGGCAGGAAGTCAGGAGGAAGCTCGGTCTCGCGCGCTTTCATCCAGGTGCGGTTGGCGTCGATGGTATTGATCTCGCCGTTGTGCGCGATGAATCGGAACGGCTGCGCGAGCCACCAGGAAGGATGCGTGTTCGTCGCATAACGCTGATGGAAGAGAACAAATGAGCTTTCAAATTCGGGATTCTGCAGATCGGGGTAAAACTCGCGCAGATGTCCGCCGGCGCAGAGCGCCTTATAAACGATCGTGCGCGACGAGAGCGAAGCTACGTAGCTCTTCAGTCCTGCGCGTTCAAATTGTTTACGGGCGCGATGAAGACGCGACTCAAACTCGTTTTGACTGACTTTGGGCTGCGGAGCAATGAGAGCCTGGCGGATCACAGGCATCGAGGCCAGCGCGGTGTGTCCGAGCGCTTCTCGGTTCACCGGCACTTCACGCCAACAGAGGAGCCTCAACTCCTGGGCTTCAATGGCAACGCGCAGTTGATCGGCAGCGGCAGGCAGCTCGTCAGAATCGAAGAACACCATTCCAACTGCGAGGGGAACATCGGATGGAATCTGCAGGTCGGGGTCGGTTAGGGAACGCTGAAGTAAGCTCCGAGGAATCGAAGTCGTGATCCCGGCGCCATCTCCGCTGCGGCCATCGGCCGCGACCGCACCGCGATGCGCGAGCCGTGCAAGGGCTTCCAAGCCCATCTCCACGATCTCGCGTGAGGGGGTGCCGGAGACGCGGGCGACAAAGCCTACGCCGCAGGAGTCGTGCTCAAACCGGGGATCATACAAGCCTTGCTGCATTCATCCGCCTGAATAGAAGATCGGCGCCTCACGACACTGCGCCTGATACCAACTAGATTTACAGGCACTGATGGGCATTCATCCAATTGAATCTTCCGATGCAGGTCATTAAAAAACCGAATCAGCGGTTCAAACAACGAAACCGCTTATAATGTTGACATTTATATAAGCCCTATTTATAGTCTTCGGCATTGGAGCAGGAGGGGATTTCCGGTGAATGCAGCCCCAGAATTCAGTTCGCGCAGAAGCGCTGTTGCGGCCACGGGCGCAGTCGTAGATATTTGCCTGCTTACAGTCGTGCTTAGCGTTGTAGGCACGGGATGATGGCCAGCGGCAGGAGAAAAGATTCAAGGCCATCATCGAAGCAGATGATGGCCTTAAGCATTTCAGGGCAGGGAAGAGACCGAGCGTTCAGATGAGCGATCCAAAACGGAATAGCGCCGCGATCACAGATGGACCAAGCCGTTCGCCGGCGCGCGCGATGTTCAAAGCAGTGGGCTTCACCGACGAAGACCTGCGCAAACCGATCATCGGCATTGCCAATACGTGGACCGAAATCGGTCCATGCAACTTCCATCTTCGCGAGCTTGCCGCCGCAGTGAAGCAGGGTGTGCGACAGGCAGGCGGCACTCCGATGGAGTTCAATACGGTTTCCATTTCCGACGGCATCACCATGGGCGCGGAAGGCATGCGCACCTCGCTTGTCAGCCGAGAAGTGATTGCTGATTCGGTTGAGTTAGTCGCGCGCGGAAATCATTTCGATGGGTTGGTTGTACTGGTCGGCTGCGACAAGACCATACCTGGCGCAGTCATGGCCGTTGCTCGCCTAAATCTGCCTTCCGTCATTCTCTACGGCGGATCGATTGCGCCCGGGAAGTTCCACGGACGCAATGTCACGATTCAGGACGTCTTTGAAGCAGTCGGCGCTCACAGCCGAGGCAAGATGTCGGATTCTGATCTGAAGGAAATTGAAGATCATGCCTGTCCCGGAGCCGGGGCCTGCGGCGGACAGTTTACGGCCAACACGATGGCGATGGTATGCGAGTTTCTCGGCATTGCCGAAATGGGAAGCGGTGGAATTCCAGCGACGCATCCAGGAAAGCTGCGGCAGGGCGAAGCGACGGGAAAACTCGTTATGGAATTGGCCAAGGCGCAGCGTTTGCCCAGGCAGATTCTCACTCGCTCTGCTTTTGAGAATGCCGTTGCCAGCGTGGCCGCTACCGGTGGATCAACGAATGCTGTTCTGCATCTGCTCGCAATTGCGCATACCGCCGGCGTTCCATTCGCGATCGATGATTTCGAGCGCATCAGCTCGCACGTTCCTTTGATTGCGGATCTCAAGCCCGGCGGAAGGTTTGTCGCGACCGATCTGTTTGAAGCCGGAGGAACTCCACTGGTGGCGCAGCGGTTGTTCGAGGCAGGCATTCTTAAGCCCGATGCTCTCACTGTCACCGGCAAAACGATCGGTGAAGAGGCGAAGCGGGCCGTGGAAACTCCCGATCAGGAAGTGGTCCGGCCCACAGCCCAGCCGCTCAAGCCGACCGGCGGTCTGGTCATTTTGAAGGGCAATCTCGCCCCCGAAGGATGCGTAGTAAAGGTGGCGGGCCACGAGTTTCAGCGCCATGCCGGCCCGGCGCGCGTTTTTGATGGTGAAGAGCAAGCCTTCGCCGCGGTTCAAAACGGGAAGATCAAAGCAGGGGATGTAGTTGTGATCCGCTATGAAGGTCCGAAGGGCGGACCAGGAATGCGGGAGATGCTGGCGGTTACGGCGGCAATCGTTGGAGCCGGACTTGGCGAATCTGTTGCATTGCTCACGGACGGCCGGTTTTCAGGGGCCACGCATGGACTCATGGCGGGCCACGTTGCGCCCGAAGCCATGGCGGGTGGACCGATCGCCGCGGTACGCGAGGGCGACCAGATCGTCTTTGACATTACGAAACGCGAGTTGCGAGTGGAGATTCCCGATTCCGAAATGAAACAACGGTTGGCGTCGTGGAAGCCTCCGCAGCCGCGATATCCAACCGGGGTCATGGCGAAGTATGCCAACCAAGTCTCGTCGGCTGCGCGTGGAGCGGTGACGATCTAGATGGAAGGAGAAAGCGAATGAGAACCGGTGCGCAGATCATTTGGGAATGCCTGATCGCCGAAGACGTAAAGCACGTCTTCGGATACCCGGGCGGCGCAATCCTTCCGGCGTACGACGCGTTGTGCCAGTATCCGCAGATCCATCACGTCCTGGTGCGCCACGAGCAAGGGGCGACACACATGGCGGACGGATACGCACGCGCCAGCGGACGAGTGGGCGTAGCGATGGCGACCTCAGGTCCGGGCGCCACCAACATGGTCACCGGTATCGCGACGGCGGCGATGGATTCCTCTCCTATCGTTTGTATTACCGGGCAGGTCGGCAGCAAGTTCCTCGGTACCGACGCTTTTCAAGAAACCGACATCACCGGCATCACACTCCCGATTACCAAGCACAACTACCTGGTTAAGCGCGCTGAAGACATCGCGCCCACGCTGCGCGAAGCGTTTTACGTTGCGCGGAGCGGCCGTCCTGGTCCGGTTCTCGTTGATATTACGAAGGACGCGCAGCAAAGCTCGTGCGAGTTCGACATGGCGAGCTATAAGCCGCTTCCGTCCGCGGAAGGGAAGTCCCATTCTGGTCCTGAGCAGTACGCGGCTGCGCTCGATCTGATCAATTCCTCAAAACGGCCAGTCATTCTTGCCGGTCACGGCGTCCTGCTCTCCAATGCAATGGAAGAACTGCGCGAATTCGCTGAGCGAGCAAGTATGCCGGTCGCGATGACGCTGCTCGGAATCGGCGGCTTTTCGGCCTCCCATCCTCTGAATCTCGGCATGATGGGCATGCACGGCGAAGCGTGGGTGAATCACGCGATTCAGGAAGCCGACTTGCTGCTGGCTTTCGGCATGCGCTTCGACGATCGGGTGACCGGCACGTTGAAGACTTATGCGCCAAAGGCGAAAAAGCTTCACATCGAGATCGATCCGGCCGAGATTAATAAAAACGTTCGCGTAGATGTCGCACTGGTTTCGGATCTTCGTCCGGCATTGCAAAAGTTGCTGCCTGATGTGCAACGCATCGATCGCCAGGCGTGGCTGCACTACATTGACGAACTCAAGGGCGATTCCGCCGTGCGCGACATTCAGAAGATGCCCGATAGTGGGCATCTCTACGCCGCGCACGTGATCCACGATCTCTGGCGCGAGACCAACGGAAATTCCATTGTTGTAACCGATGTTGGCCAGCACCAGATGTGGGAGGCGCAGTATTACAAACATGAGCAGCCGCGATCGCTCATCACTTCCGGCGGATTGGGCACGATGGGTTTTGCCTTACCCGCAGCAATCGGCGCGAAGTTCGCTCGTCCTGAAGCCGACGTTTGGGTCGTCGCAGGCGACGGCGGATTTCAGATGACGATGCCAGAGTTAGCCACCGCTGCGCAGGAAGAACTTGATGTCAATATAGCGGTCATCAACAACGGATATCTTGGCATGGTTCGGCAGTGGCAGGAGTTCTTTTACAACCGCCGCTACTCCGAGACACCCCTCCTGAGTCCGGATTTCGCCAGACTGGCCGAGGCTTTTGGTCTACGCGGCTTAACAGTGCAGAACCGCGATCAGGTCGTTCCAGCGATTTGCGAAGCGCGGAATCATCGTGGCACGACTTTGATCAATTTCCTGGTCGAACAAGAAGACTCGGTATTTCCGATGGTGCCAAGCGGCGCAGCGCTCAACGAAATGATTCGACGTCCAAGTCCGCTCGTGGAAACGGCGGCATCGGAGGCATGAGCATGGTACGCACATTTATCGTATACGTCGCCGATCATCCGGGCGTGTTGAATCGCGTTTCCTCGCTGTTCCGCCGTCGCGGATACAACATTGAGTCATTAACCGTGGGTCACACGCATCAACCCGGCATCTCGCGCATGACAGTCGTGGTCGCGATCGACGAGATCGGCGCGCCGCTTGTGATGGCGAATCTCTATAAGCTCGCAGAAGTGATTCGTGTGGACGACATCACCAAAGTCCCTGCCGTTCATCGCGAGTTGATGATCGTTAAGGTCGCAAGCAATCCTGCAACGCAATCTGAAGTTTTGCGCGTTCTTGCGTCTGGCGGAGCTCGCGTTTTGGAAACTTCCAACGACTCTGTGGTCGCCGAAGCTACGGGACCAGAGGACGCGATCAACCACCTGATCGAATCACTCAGGCCATTTGAAATTCTTGAACTCACTCGCACAGGACGCGTTGCTATGACCAGCCAAGCTTCTGCGCTTCACGCTGCTGTCGCCGCCGGCGAAGAGCAGCGAGGACCATTTTGGAACCTAACCCATTCCGCGGACCTTCCGCGCAATTGTTCTTAGAGAGGAACTTACATGGCGAAAATCTACTACGAGAATTCGGCAGACATATCCCTGGTCCGAGGCAAGAAAGTAGCCGTCTTCGGCTATGGTTCGCAGGGACACGCTCACGCTCTTAACCTCCGCGACAGCGGCGTTGAAGTGCGCATCGCGCTCGAGCCCACCAGTCGCTCGCGCAACAAAGCTCGCGAGGCTGGCTTCGAAGTGCTCACTCCGGCAGAAGCCGCGAAATGGGCTGACGTGCTCGTGATCCTTACGCCTGACACAGTTCAGGCCAAGCTCTACAACCAGGCGATCGTCCCGGCTCTTTCAAGTGGCCACAAGACGCTGCTCTTTGCACATGGTTTCAACATCCATTTCAAAACGATCAATCCGCCCCCAAACGTCGATGTAGTGATGATCGCACCCAAATCTCCCGGCCATCGCGTGCGCGAAGTGTTTGTCGAAGGCGGAGGCACGCCGGGACTTCTTGCCGTGCATCAGGACTCGAGCGGACAAGCGAAGGCGTTCGCGCTTTCTTACGCGAAAGGAATCGGCTGCACCCGTGCTGGAGTGATCGAAACGACATTCGCGGAGGAGACGGAAACGGACTTGTTCGGAGAGCAGGCTGTGCTCTGCGGGGGCGTGAGCGCACTCATCAAAGCCGGATTTGAAACGCTCGTTGAAGCCGGGTACCAGCCGGAGATCGCATATTTCGAGTGCCTGCACGAATTGAAACTGATCGTTGATCTCATGTATCGCGGCGGGCTCAACTTCATGCGTTATTCCGTTAGCGACACCGCCGAGTATGGCGACTACACGGCCGGTCCGAAGGTGGTCACAAAAGAAACGTACGCGGCCCTACGCAAGCTGCTCGCCGACGTTCGCAGCGGTGAGTTTGCGCGGCAGTGGATCGCCGAGAATGAGAAAAATCGTCCGTGGTTCAACGAGGCCCGCAAGAAAGATCACAATCATCAGATCGAGCAGGTTGGTGAGCGCCTTCGCGCGATGATGCCCTTTGTGAATCCTGTAGCCGTCAGCGTGGACCAAACTGAAACTCAGGCCAAGGCGCCGCTATCGGAGCAGCAGAAGGCCAAGGTGGCTGTGTAGTTCCTGTACAGGACGACGAAACCTGGGACAAAATGCCATGGGGAAGGCAAAAGGCTGCCTCTCTGTGCCGCGGGTATCTGGTGCACGCAGGAGGCACGTGGCTGAATTGTCGCTTCCGTAGGATTTTTGCGGGCTATCGCTTCGGCAGCTTCTGATACGGACTGCGTATAATATCTGATACTCTGCCGTCTTTGTGATGTCCCTATTCTGGTTGCGAGTTGCGGTCTGCCTTTACGGCATCAGCTTGCTCTATGCGCTCATCGCGCTGGTGCGAAGGCGAGAGATCCTTTCACGCGCGACGCTTCCCGTCGCGGTCGTCGCTGTAACCCTTCATTTCGTTGCGCTCGTTGAGGCTTTCGTCGCCGGCAAGATGGTAGCGATGCCGCTGCATCAATCGGAATCTCTGCTTGCATTCCTGATGATGCTTTTGTTCATCGGCGTTTGTTATCTATATCGCACGACTTCTCCGGGCATCGTAGTTCTACCGATCGCCTTCCTGCTCTCTTTGTCGGCCGCGTTGGCGCAGGCTGCACCGCAGTTTGGATCGCCGTTGCTCCGCAGTGGCTGGATTTATACGCACATCATCCTCATCCTCATCGGATACGCAGCGCTCTTCTTCAGCTTCATCGCCAGCGTGCTTTACCTCCTGCATGAGCGCAGCCTTAAGAACAAGAAACTGAATGGAATTGCGGGCAAGCTTCCGGCACTCGAGACCATCGACAACATCGGTTACAAGCTGCTGCTCATCGGTTTTCCGTTTATGACGATCGGGCTGATCGCTGGATCGGTGATCGCTCAAGTCCAATACGGATCGCGTTACTTTCTCGATCCTAAAGTGATCCTTAGCCTGTTGATGTGGGGTGTGTACATGCTCATGCTGTACACGCGCTGGAATTCTGGCTGGCGTGGCCGCCGTGCGGCCCTACTGGCCGCGATCGCTTTTGCTGCCGCATTAAGCGTTTGGGCGGCCAACTACTTCAGTGGCGTTCACAGGTTCGTGGCGCGATGAGACTCCAACTCCTCGGCATCAATCACAAGACCGCCCCTGTGGAAGTGCGCGAGCGGCTTGCGATTCCCGAATGGAAACTGGAGGAGGCTACTCGCAAGCTTCTGGGTCATCCGGATGTAACCGAATGTGTTGTCTTCTCCACTTGCAATCGTGTGGAGCTCGCTGTCTGCTCCGATAAGGGCGCGGACCTGCACGCTTTCCTGCGGAACTACCTCCTCGCTGATGATTCCCATTTTCGTCCTTATCTCTACGAATTTTGGGAAGACGACGTCGTTCGTCACGTCTTCCGCGTTGCCGCCAGCCTGGATTCGATGGTCGTCGGCGAGCCACAGGTGCTGGGACAGGTAAAACATTCATACTCAGTTGGAAAGGCAGTCGGATCGATTGCTACCAACTTTGAAGCACTGCTTAGCCGAGCATTTTCCGTTGCCAAGCGCGTGCGCACAGAAACAGCGATTGGAAGCTCGGCAGTGTCCGTGGCCTCGGTCGCCGTGGAACTTGCAAAGAAAATCTTCGGCAGCCTGCAAGGGCGCAGCGTGTATCTCGTCGGCGCCGGGAAGATGAGCGAGTTGGCGGCGCGGCACCTGCATTCGCATGGCGCGGGAGCGATTCTCGTCACGAATCGCACGCATGAGCGTGCACAACGGATGGCGGAGAAAATCGGCGGCAGCGCGATCCATTTCGATCGGCTTTATGAAACCGCCGACCGCGCAGATATTGTGATTACCTCGACGGGAGCGCCGCACGCGATCTTCTGTCGAGAACATGGCGAGCTCTTCATGCATCGCCGCAAGAATCGACCTATGTTCTTTATCGATATCGCGGTCCCGCGCGACGTCGATCCTGAAATGGGACAGGTGGACGGCATTTTTACCTACAACATCGATGACCTGCAGCAAATCGTCGAAGCAAACGTAAGCGACCGCGGACGAGAAGCGCAGCGAGCCGAAGCTCTGATCGAGGAGGAAGTTGTCCGCTTCCGCCGGCGCATACAGAGTCTTGATGCTGTCCCAACCATCCTTGCGCTGCAGCAACGCATGGAACAAATTCGCCAAGACGAGATTGAACGACTTCGAGCGAAGCTCGGTCCGCTCACAGTGGAGCAGCAAAGCGCAATCGAGAATCTCACGCGCAGTATCGTGAACAAAATCCTGCATCCTCCAATCTCGGCACTCAAGAGCGCGAGTGGGTCGGAAGAGCTGACGACAACCTCGGAGATGCTGCGCGCCTTGTTTGGATTAGAGCTTGCCTCTCACACCAACGGGTTTGCTCATGCACAGGAAGGCTCCAGTTCTTCGGGTCCAAAGGAACCAAAATCCAAGTCTTCCGCTGAGAATTCCGAAGCCGATCGTCCCATTCTGAAATTCACAGCACGTTCCTAAATGGCTCATCTGCGCATCGGCTCCCGTGGTTCGCAACTGGCGCTGTGGCAGGCGAATCACATTGCTGATCGACTGCGCGTTCAGGGACATACAGTTCACATCGAAATCATTAAAACTACCGGCGACAAGATCACTGATGTCGCTCTCGCGAAGGTGGGCACAAAAGGAATGTTCACCAAAGAGATTGAAGAGGCGATGCTTAATAGTCGAATTGATCTCGCGGTGCACAGCCTCAAGGATCTGCCGACCGAGCTTGCGCCCGAGTTCGTAATTGCTGCCGTTCCGGAACGGGAAGACCCGCGCGACGCATTCTTATCGACGAAGTACTCTCGAGTCGAAGAGCTGCCGGCCAGGTCGCGAGTTGGCACGAGCAGCTTGCGGCGTCAGGCTCAACTCCATGCCATACGCAACGATCTTGAGATCATTCCCTTGCGCGGCAATGTCGACACGCGCCTTCGCAAGCTGCAATCGGGAGAGTTTGACGCCATCATTCTGGCTTCGGCAGGCGTTTCCAGATTGGGACTCACGGACTTGGTCCGTATGTGCTTCGATCCTGAGCAGATGTGTCCCGCAGCGGGGCAGGGAGCATTAGGCATCGAGGCTCGTTCCTCTGATTCGGCGACCATCGCCGCATTGAAGTTTCTCGATCATGCTCCCACGCGAGCTGCTGTCGAATGCGAGCGAGCTGCTCTCAATGCGCTCGGCGGCGGATGCCAGGTACCCATCGGCGCATACGCTCGCCATAATAACGGGAACATTACGCTGCAGGCGGTCGTAGCCAGTCCCGATGGCAAAGAGATTGTTCGTGAAAAGCGCTCGGGTTCTGACCCGCAAAAGCTCGGAGCAGATGTCGGCGAGGCGCTGCTCGCACGAGGCGCCAGACGAATTCTCGAATCCGTTTATGGGACCATGACATCAGTTCCGCAGCAGCCGTAGTATCCTGCGGTATTCATGCCCGCAAAGAAGAAAGTCACAGATCGTGAATCGCACCGCGTTGCCGAGTTGGTCACCGCTGGTCCGCTTGCGGGAAAGCGCATCGTCGTCACTCGTGCACATAAGCAGGCGGAAGGACTTTCTTCGCTTCTGCGCGGATACGGAGCCGAGGTGATCGAAGCTCCCGTGATCGAGATTCGCCCCCCCGCTTCTTTCGAGTCGCTGGATGAAGCTCTAAAGAACATTCTGCAATATGACTGGCTGATTCTCACCAGCGTGAATGGAGTGGAGGCGTTGTTCTCCCGCCTGGAGCCTCTTGGGTTCAGCATCGATTCGCTTCAGCATCTCAAGATTGCCGCGATCGGGCCTGCGACTGAAGAACGCATTCAGGATCACGGACTGGTTGTCGACCTCGTGCCGACGCGATATGTCGCCGAAGAGGTCGTACACATGCTGCGCAAGCAGGTGAAAGGCGAGCGAGTTCTGCTGGTCCGCGCGAAAGTCGCGCGTGACGTGATCCCAGAAGAGCTTCGCGCTGCTGGAGCGCAGGTAGATGTTGTTGAGGCTTACCAAACGGTGATTCCAGATGGTGCTAAGGAGCGGTTGCAGAAGATCTTCAGCGATGGCGGAGTGCCTGACGCGATCACGTTTACGAGTTCTTCAACAGTGAAGAACTTTCTCTCCATCGTCCTCGGAACCGATATTCCCGCCAAGCTCACAAAGACGAAGTTCGCCTCCATCGGGCCGGTGACTTCAGAAACGTTGCGCGAATATGCGTTGCCCGTTCATGTGGAGGCCGACGAGTTCACGATGGATGGTCTCGCCCAAGCCCTCGTAAGGGAGTTGGGTGGATGATGCTTGCGACAATGTCAGAGCCGTAGGTTCGTCTGATTAAACGTCAGCCCAGTTCGAAGAGTCCGGAACAGATGGTCAGTACCGTTCCCGGTAGGGAATCGGCGGGCTCTGAGGCGTCGGCGGTGTAACCCATTCGCTACCGCGAACGGTACTGACCACTCGCTACCACGCTCATACTCGCGATGATGGCTATTCCGTTCGTCGTTGCAGCCGCTCTTGTCGGCTCTGCGATGCGACTGCCTGGATTTCATTTAGGGAATACGTTGTCCCTCGCCACAAAACTCCGCCATGAATTACGGAGCTCACGGCCGAATTGATCAGTGTGTACACGAACATCAAGGCCGCAATAGGATGGGTGAACACGTACCAGGGTGAAACGTGGAATCTGCGAGAGACACGAGCATAGAGCAACACGATCGAGAACAGTGCAACTCCGAATCCCAATTTGGAAATTCCTGGAGCGAGGAAAATTCCGAGCCACGGACCTATGTGGTAGATCAAAGCCCCGATACTCGCAAGCAGGGCCAGTGGCCAACTGAAGCGCAGCAGGCTGAACATATTCTTTTGTAGATTACGAACAACGCCGAAGGCACCTTCGGCCCAGCGCAGCTCGATCAGACCGGGTCCGCGCACGCAATCCTGAGTGAAGCCGTGCTCTTTCACAGCTTGTCCGAGTTTCAGATCGTCAATCACCTCCATCCTGAGCGCCTGATATGTGCCCAGGTTTTCATAAACGCCGCGACGAATCAGATTGAAGGCTCCCGCGCCCACGTGATCCTTAGCTCGAGGATCGCGAACTTTCCACGCGCGCAGGAAGAGGGAGGAGGCCAGGCCAAAGAAGCCCAGCATCATCTTTTCTCCGATGGTATGCATGATCAGGGTCGGAAAGATCACGAGATGATCGCACCGCGTGAGTTCAGCATAAGTAAGTGTGCGGCGGAGCGCGTCGGGACGGAAGATGATGTCGCCATCGGTGAAAAGAATCCAGTCGCTCTCGTAAGCGGCGGCGCCGCGCCACATGGCGTGTGTCTTTCCCAGCCATCCGGAAGGAAGTTCGTTGATATGGATCACGTCCAGCTTGCCGGGAAATTCGCGTTGCAGCCGATCCATGATGCTTCCCGTGGCATCGGTGGAGCGATCATCGACGGCGCAGAGTTTCAATTCGGGATAATCCTGCGCCAGCAGAGAACGCAGGCATTCTTCGATCTTTGCGGCTTCGTTCCTGGCCGGCACAACCACGGAAACGCTCGGCTGCTCTCCAGTCAGCACAGGAGCTCTGTTCCACTCTGGCTGAGTTAGATCGGCAAGCTTTTGCATGCCGTGCACCGCATCGAAGGAGCGGCGGAGCCAGTCTGCTCCGAGGATGAGTCCTGCTGCGAGCCAGATCCAGCGACTCAAGCGGACGCTCCCGCGAGATTTGGTTGCTGTTCCGACGAGAGCGGCGGCGCGAAGCGCATGCCGATGAACAGAATGATTGCTGAGAGCACTAGCGCGATCAAAGTGACGGAGAAACCGAGACGCAAAGTTGAGCGATCAGAGATGGCGCCGATAATCGTCGGTGACAACGCATCGCCGAGGAGATGGATGGTAAAGAGATTTACGCCGATTGCTGTTGCGCGAATTGGGGCCGCGACGGAGTTCACGATTGCGGCATTCAGAGGTCCGGTATTGAGGAACAGGAAGAACTCGGCCCCGGCGAGCGAGAGGAAGATCCAACTGGGATTGCCATAGAACGCGAACAGCGCACCGGGAATGGCGAGGAGCATGCTAAGTGCTGAGAGGAGATAATAGGCAGAACGCGTGCGTTTCAGCCAGAGATCGCCAAGCCAGCCTCCCACTGCAGTGCCTGCAAGTCCGTCGATGACGGTGATGATACCGAAGTAGTAATTAGCTTTATCGAGCGGAATTCCGCGTTCCCGTTCCAGGAAGGTCGGCATCCAGGCTGAGATCCCGCCCATAGCGAAGGTCATCATAGCCAGGCCAAGCGTCGCGCTCCAGAATGCCGGATTGCGCAGCAAGCCATGAAATGTGGTGCGCTCAACCGTCAAAAGTCCAGCTTCCTTTGCTCCTCGCGCTGGCTCTGCGCCCGCGAAATAGAACGCGAAGGCTACAAGGAATCCCGGAATGGCACAGACGTAGAAGGGCGAGCGCCAGCCGTGGGTGGTGCCCAGCGCGCCGCCGATGATGTAGCCCAACGCGGCTCCGACGGGAATCGCGAGATAGAACAGTGCGAGCACGCGTCCGCGGCGCTCTTCCGGGTAAAGATCGGCGATGTACGCAGGCGCGATTAGCGAAAAAGTAGCTTCTCCCACGCCGACAACTGTGTGACGGACAAGCAGTTCGGTGAAGTTATGTGTAACTGCCGTCAGCAGAGTCGCTGCGCTCCAGACAATCGCACCGATGGTGATGATCATCTTGCGCGACTTGCGGTCGGCGAGAAATCCGATGGCCGGCGCACAGCACATGTAGAACACGAAGAAGACCGTGGTGAGCCCACCGAGTGCAGTATCCGACGGATGGAACTCTTGCTTCACCAACGGTTGCACCGCCGGAAGGATGTAGCGGTCGATGTAATTCAGGAAGTTCAGCGCGGTGAGCAGACCAAGGACGAGTGCCGGCCGCGGGACGCGGTTCATGCGCGGCTTCGCCCGTTGCCGCTTTTGCTGCTCGCGGGACGCGGCCAGCGCGCCTCGACGGTGGTTCCGATTCCCCCGCGCGGGCGGAAGACTCCGCGCACCAGCGCCCATTCCGGATCTGCGGCTCGTACTACATCATCCAGAACGCGATTGACGATGTTCTCCTGAAAGATTCCGAGATTGCGGTAGCAGGTCAGGTATTCCTTCAGAGACTTCAGCTCAAGGCAGCGTTCGCGCGGCATATAGCGCAATGTGAGTACGCCGAAATCGGGTAGTCCGGTTTTGGGACAGACCGAGGTGAATTCGGGAATGTCGATCTCGATTTCGTAAGCAGGGAACTGGTTGGGCCAGGTTTCGATTTCGGGGAAGTCGAAATCGAGGCCGGACTTGGCGTGCTCAGGGGTGTATCTGGGTTTTTGCGGCATTAGTGGATCTATTGTAGCGAGATACGTATGTCATTCCGAACCGCCGGGTCTGGCGGTGAGGAACCCCTATGGAATTCCAGACTGTGAGGGCCAAGAGCACGCTCATGGATGGATTCTTGCACCACAGCGCACCTGATCGACAGCACTCGCGTTCTTATGAGTTGTCGAAGTTAGTAGGGATTCCTCACCGCCAAACACCGGCGGTTCGGAATCACAACACGGGGCTACGCGGCCTTTGGCATCTCGGCGACATCTCCGGGAGCAATCCGCTGCTGGCCTTGGAGCTTTTTGCCTTCCACTTTCAATAGCTCCGAATTCAGTTCGGCTCCAATGAGAATCGCAATGCTGCTCACATACAGCCAGAACATGAGCGCGATGACTGCGCCGATGGTGCCGTAGGTCTTGTTGTAATTGGCGAAGTTGGAGATGTAGATGTTGACGGCTAGCGAGATCAGAATCCAGAGAATGGTTCCGACAATCGCTCCCGGCAGCGTGTGCTTGAACCGCTGTTTCACATTGGGACCGAAGAAGTAGAGCAGCTCCATCGAGAGCACAATGGAGGCTGCGATGATGCCCCAACGGATCAGTCCCCAACTTTGCGCGAAGATACGCGAGAGATGAAGCACGTTGCTGAGAAAGTATCCGGCACGATTTCCTACGAGTGTAAGAACCATAGCAAGCGCCATGAGGCCTCCGGTCATGAAAGTAAGACCTAAGGCAAGTAGTCGCTGCTTCACCATTGGACGGCTCTTGCGTGCGTCGTAGGCGATGTCGAGCGCATCGATCATCGCTGAGAAGCCCCCTGAAGCCGCCCAGAGTGTTCCCACGATCCCGAATGACAACAATCCACCTCGGCTCGGGGTTAATACGCTTTGCAGGATCTTACGCACCAGACCCATTGCGTCGTGCGGAATGAAGCGTGCCGCGAAATCGAGAATCTGGTTGAAGAGATTTGGAATTGGCAGATACCCCAGAACCGTCGCGAGCAGGATCAAGAGCGGGAACAAAGATAGGAGGAAGTAGTACGCGAGTCCGGCGGCTACGCTGAAGGTGCGCGTGCGCTGCACTTCGTTGTACACCGAAACGGTGACCTCTTTGGCCTCGCGCAGTCCAATGCCCATCGCAATTCGTATACAGAAGTACCGTAGTACCGTGTTGCCTGGTTGGATTAGATGAGTTGCTGTTTTGCTGAGATGTCGTTGAGCCAAAACGACCCGCCAAGGCATCAGATTAGCAGCGCATACAGGCAGGCAATAGCCTAGGAAAAGCTCGGGCGAGGAGCTTCTTTGTTGTCCGATATACTTTACTTTTGTTAACAAATGGTCGAACGCACTAAGAATGGGAATGGAAGGCACGTATGGCGATTCGTGATCGTCGCGATCGTCGCCGTAATCGTGCTTGCCGCTTTTATCTCCAGCCGCAAGAGCAGCGTTCCCGTTCGTTCCGACCGCGTCACGCGCCAGGATCTGGTCACATCCATTTCCACCAACGGCAAGGTTGAACCTCTTCAGATTTTTGAACCGCACAGTCCTATTCCTACGACGGTGAAGAAGATTTATGTGCGGGAAGGACAACAAGTGAAAGCTGGAGAGATGCTGATGCAGCTTGAGGATTCTGACGTGCGTGCTCAAGTTGCGCGCGCTCAGGCCCAACTCAAAGGCGCTGAAGCTGATCAGCACGCGATACAAACAGGTGGAACTCAGGAAGAGGTGCTTACGACTCGATCCGATCTCGTAAAAGCCCAAGCGGATCGCGACGCTGCACAGAAAAACTACGATGCACTCCAGCTGCTGGCGAAGACCGGATCTGCCGCGCCGTCGGAAGTGCGCGAAGCGGCGAGCCGCCTGGCAACAGCCGATGCCACGCTGAAGCTGCTCCAGCAGAAACAGCAGGATCGCTACTCGCGTCCTGAAGTGAATAAGATTCAGGCTGAGGGCGCACAGGCTCGCGCAACTCTGGCCGCCGCCGAAGACCAGCTAAAGCACACGGAAATTCGGGCTCCATTCAACGGGACGGTCTACTCTATTCCCATCAAGCAAGGTGAGTACGTGCAGCAAGGCGAATTGTTGCTCCAGCTTGCCAATCTGAAGAGGGTGCAGGTGCGGGCGTTTGTTGATGAACCCGAAATCGGAAAGCTTGCTACAGGACAGCCTGTGAACATTACTTGGGATGCGTTGCCGGGAAAGAGCTGGCATGGCGAGATTACGCAGATGCCGTACACGATCACAACCTACGGAACGCGCAACGTCGGCCAGGTGCTCTGTGGAGTCGACAATGACGACGGGCGCTTACTGCCGAATATCAACGTGACGGTAAACGTGAGCATCGCGAACAAGAAGGATGTAGTCACCGTTGCCCGCGAAGCTCTTCATGATGATGAGAACGGTCGTTTCGTGTACCTGATCAGGGAGGGACATCTGGACCGTCAGCCTGTGGAAGCAGGCATCGCCAACAACACTCGCATCGAAATCACCAAAGGACTCGAGCCAGGAGAACTGGTCGCCCTCAACAGTCTCAACGCCACTCAACCTCTAAAGCCCGGACTGGAAGTTCGTACTCGGTAATTCTCGGATGTTAAATCGCATTTTTCCTCTGAATCCTAAGTTGTATCGCAAGGGTCTTTTGGCCGCTGTAATGGCTACTTTGGTTGTTCCCATTCTGGGCCTCGCGCAGCCGGCAGACGAATCCGCGCTGAATCTGTTCATCAATGGTCAGGCTGATGCTGCCGTTCGTACTCTCAGATCCTCGGTGAATGCCAATCCGTCTGACGCTCAACAGCACAACCTGCTTTGCCGTGTCCAGTACGCCGAAGAACGGTGGGATGCTGCGGTTTCCGAATGCGAGCGTGCTGCGAATCTCGATCCGAAGAACGGAACCTACCAGCTCTGGCTGGGCCGCGCGTACGGCGAAAAAGCTGAGCATTCAAGCTGGCTGACTGCGATCGGATTGGCAAAGAAGACGCGCATTGCTTTTGAGAAGGCCGTACAACTCGATCCGGAGAATGTTCAAGCTCATTCGGATCTCAGCGAGTATTACATCGAGGCTCCTGGCTTCCTCGGTGGTGGTACGGACAAAGCCGCAGCGCAAGCGAATATCGTCGAGAAGATCGAACCGGCAACAGCGCACTGGATTCGCGCGCGCATAGCCGAGCACCAAGATAGAAACAGCGATGCCGAAACCGAATACAAGCGTGCCCTATCGCTCGACACGAACTCGCCACGTCGGTTGTTCGATCTCGCCTCTTTTTATCGTCGCGCAAATCGCCTCAACGAGCTTGAGGCGACCATCCAGAAAGCTGCACAGTTGAATGCGAAGAACGATTCCAGTCTGGTCGATTCCGCCGGATTGCTGCTGCGAGTCGGGCGCAATCTGCCGCTGGCTGCAACTCTCCTACGGCGCTACATCGACCAGGGCACAAAATCGGAAGATGCGCCGCTTTTTCAAGCTCAGCACTTGCTAGGACAGATTCTCGAAAAATCTGGTGACGTGCAGGGAGCTAAACTCGCCTATCTCGCAGCCCGATCTGAGGCTAGCGAATTCGCGCCAGCAAATGCCGCGTTGAAGCGGCTTGGCGCTTAAAACCAAAAAAACACGACGCGGATCGCACGGACGCTCCGCGCACGCATTAGAGATGTTTGCTGTATCCGTGCAATCCGTATCATGTTTTTTTCGCTCAGTCATAAACTAAGGCGCGTTCGTGATTGCGACTTGCTTTTGCGTCGGCAGGAACGCGTCGTAGAGGGACACGACCTTCATCGCCTGCCGTAGTTGATCAAGCGATGCTTTGCTCGTGACCTCAATCTGCGCTGTCTCGCCTGGAAGCAGATCAATGTAGTTGTCGGAGAATTTGGCATCGGCATCGCCGAATGAAAGATAGACATCACGAGCGAGCTGCGCTGAATGCAACGTCACCCGATAGCCGGTGCCTGCTGCTTCGATGTTCGCCGTGATCTGCGGCTGGGGCAGAGTGACGTTCTTCATGGGAGTGAAGAAGTACAGATTTTTCGAGACAGATTTTCCGTCCACTAGCAGTTCCGCAGCGATGAAGACCTGATTGCGCTGACGTTGAGCCAGCAGTTCAGTGACAGGCAGACTCAGGTACACGTCGCTGGCTAGCGGTTTAACTTGAATATCAGCCGATTTATCCTCAAGAACTTTTCCTGAAAGATCCAGCAGGCGCACATGCAACTGTGCCGGTTGCGTTTGCTGACGATCAGATACGACATAAATCTGCAGCGCGCTGTTTTCCTCATTAGGGCTTACCAGCAAATCGTTGTAGAAACGACGTGCGTAATACTGCAATGCCTTCCAGCGCCCGTAATAATCGATGCTCGCCCATGATGCGACGGGCCAGCAATCATTGAGCTGCCAATACAGAGAGCCCATCGTCCGTGGACGGCTGCGGCGCAGATGCTCCGCGCCCACTTTGATCGCCTCGGCCTGCATCACCTGGCTGGCGTAGAGGAACGAAGGGAAGTCCTTTGGCTGGCCGAAGTAGCGCAGCAGGTAGTCATAAATGCGGCCGTTCCCGCCTTTGTTTTTCTGGTGTGAGAGCATCACCGGCGAGCTGATGTCCCAATCGGACGGGACGCTGAATGCCTTGATCGTGTTCATTTCGGGAAACGACTGGAAGCCGTATTCCGTCATGAACCGGGGAACCTGCAACTTGTAATCTTCAATTGGTGCGAGCGCGTGCCAAACCTGCCAGTAATGCATGTCGCCGATGCGCTGCGAGTCTGGATCATCTTCGAAGTTTGAGCTTGGAGAACTCGGCCAGTATGGGACTGGCTGGCCATATTGAACAACCACGTCCGGCAGCACGCGGTTAAAGAGCACCATGTAATCCTGCCAAACCTTTTCTGAGACTTTCTGGCCGACTTCAGCTTTGAACTGCTGACGATCTCCCCAGTGATCCCACCCGGTTTCGACCTCGTTATTGCCGCACCAGATCACGATGCTTGGGTGATTCCGTAAACGCTTTACCTGATCGATCGCTTCCTGTCGAACGTTATCGAGGAACGCGGCATCGCCGGGATACATGTCGCCGCCGAACATGAAGTCCTGCCAGACGATCAGGCCGAGTTCGTCGCAGATGTTGTAGAAGTCGTCCATCTCATAAATCCCGCCGCCCCACTCGCGAACCATGTTCATGTTGGCGTCGCGGGCGGACTGCAGAATCTGCCGGTATGTAGCTTCGGTTACGCGGGAAGGGAAGCTGTCGAATGGAATTACATCGGCGCCTTTTCCGAAAATGGGAATACCATTAATGACGAACGCCATGCTGCGTCCCCAGTGGTCGGGTTCCTGACGCAGCTCGAGAGAGCGCAACCCGGTGCGAACTTTCGCTTCATCAACCACGCCCCGCTTAACATCTACCGAAGCAGAGAAGTTGTAGAGCGATTGCGGACCGTATCCGGCCGGAAACCAGCGCGCCGGTTTTTCGATTTCGATCGGGACAGTCACGCGATTAAGCCCGGAATGTAAAGTCACAGTGCGGTCGATTCTCTTCGATGCGGTTGATCCCGGAGCCGTGTATCCGACGGTTACTTTGGCGGAATTGTCTCCATCCGACTCAACCTCAAGCTCGGCCGCGAGATTCGCCACATCGGCTGTTACTTCGTTTTGTGCAATGTGCAGATCGCGAATTACAGCATCGTCCCAGCTTTCGAGCGTGACAGGCTTCCAGATTCCCAAAGTGACAAAGCGCGGTCCCCAATCCCATCCGTACTGATAGGGCGCTTTACGCGTGTACGGATCCGTGCCGATTCCTTTCTCGGCATCGGCGTCGTGCTCCGAAATGGAAGGTAGCCGATAAGGCAGAAGCTGGATTTGCTTCAGGACCAAGTTGATGGGTGAACGGAATGTAATCAGCAGAGTATTGCTGCCTTGTTTCAGGTAGGGCTTCGCATCGACGCGCCAGATGCGAAACATATTGTCGGCATCCAGAATTCCGCGGCCGTTCAGATTCACAGTCGCGTAGGTGTCGAGTCCTTGAAAGACCAGCTCGATGTGTTTGCGGCTGATCGTCGCTGCTGGAACATCGAACGTCATCTGGTACTGCCAGTCTTCTTCGCCGACCCATTGCAGCGTTTTCTCATTTTCGCGGTAGAACGGCTCTGGAATGATTTTGTTCTGCAGCAAATCTGTTTGCACGCATCCAGGAACTGTTGCGGCTGTCCAATTCGACACGCGCTGCAAAGTCGCCTGATCCACTTCGGGATTCACGCCTTCGACGCGGTTGAGAGCGGTATCCGGCGCGAGGCGGAATTGCCAACCGCTGTCAAGTTTCATTATTTGCTTTTGGGAGCCCATTGCGGCAGTGCAAACGAGGAGGGACAAGAGCAGCAAAATCGGGTTCTTCATGGATGTGATGAATGGAACAGCGGCGGCATAATAACAGCTTTATTTACCACGAAGCCACGGAGGAGACGGAGAGTGGAACCAGCAAGAGCTAAGAAATTTCTCCGTGTGCTCCGTGGCTCCGTGGTGGAAGTTTTGCTTCCACGGCGTCCAAGCGGTCTATCAGGAAAGCGCGTTCGATTTCGTTTGTGGCAAGTTCAAGAGCATTGCGATATGCCTCGGCAGCTTCGGCGGGACGCTGCAAGCGTCGAAGAAGATCGGCTCGCGCAGCGTGCAGCAGATAGTAATTTTTCAGTTCTCCTGATTTTCCAAGCGCATCGATTCTTTTCAGCCCTTCTTCGAATCCGCTGCTCATCGCGATTGCCACAGCTTGATTCAGTGCAATGATCGGCGAGGGGTTCAGCTCGAGCAGCTTGCCGTATAGAGCGACGATCTGTGCCCAATCCGTTTCCGCCGACGTTTTTGCGGAGGAATGAAGAGCGCTGATGGCGGCCTGTAGCTGATATGGCCCGATCTGGCGCAGCTTCCATGCCTCATCCAAAATTGCTAGACCTTCGGCGATTTCGTTCTGTTCCCAAAGCGATCTGTTTTGCTCTTCGAGGGTGACGAGTTTGCCATCGCGCGTGCGTGCTGGACGGCGCGAATCATGAAGCAGCATGAGAGCTAACAACCCCAGATTCTCCGGTTCCTTCGGCATGAGTTCCCGGAGAACGCGACCGAGGCGGATCGCCTCTGCGCAAAGGTCGGTACGAATTAGTTTTTCTCCAGAAGCGGCCACGTAGCCTTCATTGAAGATGAGATAGATTACGGCCTGCACTGATGCGAGCCTATCGGGAAGACTCTCAGGTGGCGGTACCTCATAAGGAATGTGCGCTTCCTGAATCTTGCGTTTTGCGCGAACGAGTCTTTGCGCGAGTGTCGGTTCGGGAAGGAGAAAGGCTTTTGCGATCTCGGGCGTGGTTAACCCGCCCAGTGTTCTCAACGTGAGCGCGACCTGCCCTTCGCGATTGAGCGCGGGATGGCAGCAGGTGAAGATCAGTCGCAGGCGGTCGTCGGGAAGGTGCATGGGTTCGTCTTCGAGGTCTGGCTCGCTGGAAGGGGCGAAGGCTTCGATCTCGTATCGGACCGCATCTTCTTTGTCGCGAACGGTACGATCGCGGCGGACCTGGTCGATCAGCTTGCGATGAGCGGCAGTCATCAACCACGCGGCCGGATTCGTGGGAATTCCCGCCTTGGGCCAAGTGGTCAGGGCGGCGGCGAAGGCTTCCTGCGTTGCGTCTTCGGCTCGGTCGAACGAACCGGATACGCGAATGAGACTGGCGATGATTTTGCCCGACTCCTCGCGAAAAACCGTTTCGGCCGCCAGCCGCGCGTCCATCTAGTGTGCTAAGCCCTCGTGGAGCGGACGAATCTCGATACAGCCCTCACCGCCCTTGCAGCCGCTGGGAATCTTCTTTGCCCACTCAATGGCATCGTCCAGATCTTTGCAGTTGAGGATGTAGTAGCCTGCGAGTTGCTCTTTCGTCTCGGCGAATGGGCCATCCAGCAGCTGCGGCTCTCCGTCACAGGCACGCACCGTCGTAGCGGTTGTGGTTGGTTTAAGCGGCTCCGCGCTTTCGAAGACGCCGCGTTGGGCTGCTTCAGCCATCACCTTGCGATGCTGCTCCGCGACAGATTG
The DNA here is from genome assembly GCA_035764005.1 of Terriglobales bacterium. Taxonomy (NCBI): domain Bacteria; kingdom Pseudomonadati; phylum Acidobacteriota; class Terriglobia; order Terriglobales; species Terriglobales bacterium. The sequence continues at coordinate 15,135 of DASTZZ010000115.1, read as the reverse complement.
CAGCATCGCAGGATCGACGTCGGGCCTTTCGACCGAGTACACGAGAAACATATAGCGCATTCAATCTCCCCTTCCATAAATACGACGGTCGAAAGGCAAGGGAATCGACAACTCCTGATCTGTGTTTCTCGTCATTTTTCAGTAATTTACAGCAGAATCTTGCCGGCTCACTATACCCACTGGGCCGAACGGGTTCGACGCGGCTCCTCAGGAAGGCTGCGGCGATAGCGTGTGACCCGCATCAGGCAGAGACAAAACGCGAACATCCACAAGATCGCAATCGCGCCCCAGGCGATCAACTTGCGCAGAAGTTCCGGAGAAACCTGGCCGGTATCGCGGGCGCTCATCAGCTCGTAGCAGAAAATCAGGCAACTTGCCGCGAAAGCCAACATGCAAATGATCGAAGGTGTGCGGGAATTCAGGAAGCGCTGCAACATCATTCTGAGGTGAAGTAATCGACTGCTACCGGTGACTCGAAAAGTGAGTAGTCGCGTGTCACGACGGTAATTCCAGTGTCGGTGACGAAGTAGTTGCGTCGATCTTCTTCTATATCGTAGCCGATTACGCTGCCTTCTGGAATGTGGACGTCGCGATCGATGATCGCGCGGCGGATGCGGCAATGGCGTCCGATATTCACGTGCGAGAAGACGATGCACGATTCCACTTCGGCATAGGAGTTCACGCGCACATCCGGCGAGAGCACGCTCTTGCGAACTGTTGCTCCCGAAACGATGCAGCCGGAGGATACAACCGAATCCACCGCCATGCCGGTGCGTCCGGGCTCGCTGAAGACGAATTTTGCCGGCGGATACTGCCGCTGATGCGTACGGATCGGCCACGCTTTGTCGTACAGGTTAAACACCGGCGAGACGGCTACACAGTCCATGTTGGCGTCGTAGTAGGCGTCGAGCGTTCCCACGTCGCGCCAGTAAAGAGCTTCTTTCTTATTTTCGTCGATGAAATTGAAAGCGTAGACTCGATATTCCTGGAGGAGTTTCGGCAGTATGTCATGGCCGAAGTCGTGAGATGAATCGGGATCCTCAGCATCTTTGAGCAGCGCGGGCAGCAGCACGTCAGTGTTGAAGAGATAAACGCCCATGGATCCGGAGCACATGTTTGCGTTGAACGGCGAGCGGAGCTGCGTGGTCTTAGGCTTCTCCTCAAAGCCGATGACGCGTGCGCTTCGATCGACATCCACAACTCCAAAACGGGAAGACTCTGATGGATCGATCAAGATGGTCGCCAGCGTCACGTCGGCTCCGGCGTCGAGATGCTGACGCATCATCAGGTCATAGTTCATCTTGTAGATGTGGTCGCCGGAGAGAATCATTACGTACTTCGGCTGCTCGCTGCCGATCGAGTAGATGTTCTGATACACCGCATCGGCTGTGCCCATATACCAGTTCTCACTCACGCGCTTCATCGGTGGGAGGATTTCGATGAATTCGCCAAGCTCGCTGGCCACGATGGTGCCCCAGCCTTCACGAATGTGGCGATTCAGAGACAGCGCTTTGTATTGCGTGAGGATGTAGACCTTGCGAAGGTCGGAGTTGATGCAGTTCGACAATGTGACGTCGATGATGCGGTAGTTGCCCCCGAAGGTCACGGCGGGCTTGGCGCGGTCGCGTGTGAGAGGGAAGAGACGCTCGCCGGCGCCTCCGGCCAGCAAGACTCCGAGTGTGTCCTTCATGAGTGCTCTGATGTGTTGCTAGTTCGTACTGCGAGCTACTGGGTGGGCCGGAAGATGGCCCGGAAACAAACGATGATAACAGGTCAAATGAAAACCCGGAGCTTCTGCTCCGGGTAGTAAAAATGCACTGATGTGAAACTAAGCTGCGCGGTCTTTACTCTCGTCCAGGCTGATGCGGAGCGACTTTAGGAAGCGCAAATCTTGAGCATTCACCTTCAGCTCCGGATTGACGCTCGCTGCCTTGCCAGCGCGAACGACTTCGGGCTTCGGCTGTTCCTCTTCATGCCGGTTAAAGCCGACCGTCGCTTCCAAAACCAGGAATACGTCGTAGCCCTCGCCCTTAATCTTGCCTATGACTGCTGCTATCGGTTCTGCCTCGGATAGGGACTCGTTAATCGCCTCGCCCAATTCCTTCATCAATTGCTTCAGCCGCTGGTTCACGACTCGCTCCATATCGGCCCACAGCCCACCGGAAGAGACGTTCAATGGACCAGAAGCCGCTTTATCTATTGGATGCCACGCCGGGGGGTGGCGTTCCGGCAATCGCTTGAAAATCGGGGGTATTAGGAGGACAGCTCTGCCTAATGTCGACTAGTTTAACGGCTACTCCGGCTCGAAATCGAGCGAAATCGATACAGGCGCAAGTCGCCGTCCTCTATTGCCCCACGGTTTCTCGCTTATAGGGCTGGTTTAGGTACCGACGTGCCTCGTCCAGAGCTCCCTGCGTGTTGTCGTTCGTCTGCAGTGCCTGGCGGTACTCGTTGGTGGCACGCTCCCGCTGGTCGGTGATGTCGAAAATCTTGCCCAGCTGGATATGGCTCCAGACCTCAGTCCATTTCGGCTCGCCATCGCCGTTAAGAGCTTCGCGGTAAGAGTTTGCCGCTGATTGATAGTTCTTCTGCAAGAAGAAGACCTCAGCAATCCTGTAATGCGCCAGCGAGCTATTGTGGTTGGCGTCAAGCGCCTTCTGGTATTCCTTTAGGGCTTCAGCCAGATCCCCCTGCGCAACAAGCTGTTGTCCGCGGAGAATTGCCACACGAACGCGCAGGTCGGGGGAGTTCTTGAGCACCCAGTTATTCGGGTCGAGGACAATACGCCGCGGCTTTCCGAAGGTCTCGATTGAATAAGTGGATTCGGTCCCGACCACATCGATGCGCTTCATCTCGCTTTTGCCGTCGGTATCGACTCGCACTTCCAAGGGCATACGAAACAAATCGAGATCCTGATTCACCTGGCCAACGATGCGGAACCCTTTGTTGTTTCCTAACCGATAAACGGTGTATTTATTCTTGAATTCAGGTGCGCCAGTTCCATCGAGCCACTGGGTGAAGAAAGCTCCCAGCTTCTCGCCTGAGTTCTGCTCCGCCAACGCACGGAACTGATCGGTAGTGACCGGTTTATTCGCATACTGTTGCGCCAGAGACTTCATGGTGCGGTCGAAAGCAGCATCGCCAAGCTGCCAGCGCAGCATGTGGAAGATCATTCCGCCTTTGTCCGTGACCAGCGATTGGAACTCCGGCGAAAACGGATCGAGCTTGCCTACGCCCGAGAGCGGGATGTTGTCGTAGGCGAGCGCGCCGACGGCCATGTCTTTGGTCGCTTCTTCGAAGCCCGCTTCTCCTGCCGCCTCCTGAACATAGCGAACTTCGCTGTCGCGGGCCGCGCCTTCGGTAATCCAGAAGTCATCCTTCGACGCGGGACTCACCGATGCGCCCCACCACTGATGGGCAAGAACGTTGCCGAGCAGTCGGTAATTCACCTTGTCGCTTACGGCCCGCGAAGCAATCGCCGCAATCTGCGGAGCCCAGGCCGAAGGAACCGTGTCGTCAGGAATCTCGACGATGCTCAAATTTGCCGTAGAAATTGGCCCATAAATCTCAGAGAAGAATGCAATCTCACGCGCAGCCGTATCGGCGTAAGCATGCGCGAAATCCTTGTGATTCGGCTTGAAGTAGATTTTTAGATTGCTGTCGTTGGTTTCAACGAAAGTGCCGGCGATGATCGTTCCGGGAAAACTCGGAGTGTCCCAAACGAAGCTCGCGGTTTTGTTCCCCGCCGACGCCGGATGCTCCGATCCCGGCTTGGCGCCGCTGCCGATTACGGAAAAGAACGCCGGAACCGTAATGTTGATAGTTGCCGTGAACCGGTTCGTACCGTAACCAACCATCGGGAACCAGCGGGCGGCATAGAGCAAGTAGCTTGTATCGGGATTGATCGAGGCGAGTTTCAGGCCTTCCACAGGACTGTCATCGCCGTTTGCCAGCACGCCTTCATAGTCGAAATTGAGTGTTTGCGATTGCCCCTTGGACAAGCCGTCCGGCAGGGAAACGCGCACTGTGTAGTCCTGAGTGACGCGCTCCGTTGGCAGAACCTTGCCGGCTTCGGTAGTCACCCGCGTGACGCGAAGGGCATTGTTGAGCTCGAATACGGCGGTGCTGATGTCGTCCAGCGCCGTGAATTTGACCTTGGCTTTGGCAGTAATGTGATGCGTTTTGGGCGCGAGGTCCGCGTCAATTACGTAGTCATTGACCTCGATCCGAGGCTTCTCGGCAGCGCTGGCGGCAAGAGTAAGGGCGACAAAGGCCGCAGAAATCAGCAGCCGCAGAATGCTATAGGGAATGCGCGCGGTGCGCATCCGGCTAGAAAAACTCATTGAAGCTCCACAGTAGCCGTCCTCGTACGACGCCTCCGCACATCCAGAAAAGATGCAGATGAATGACCTTTACAGGAAGAGGTTGGACGGCCCACTACGAGAATCGACACTTCCATTCTATAAACGAATGAGGTGCAGAAATAGTTTAACTCGCGCCTGTGCTCATTCACCACGAAGCACTGAGAACACATAGAACGAAATGGAAGTTGCGTCAGCTCGGAGCGCACTTTACGCTGCTAACAGCGTAAAAAACAGCGTACACATTTGCGACTTCGAGTTTTCTGCCCAACAGTTCGCACATTTTCGAAAAAGAACAGCGAACTAACAGCGTAATAACAGCGTAAGTGCAGACCGGGATGAATTCTCCGGAAAGAGTAATGATTTGTGCCGAGTTGGCATGGCACCCGGGCTATCGCGCTGGGAGAAGCGGGGAATGAGGCCTCAACGATCGAAAGGAGATTCACCTCATTTCTACTCAGTGTTGCTTTCTCTATCTTGGAGTCAGAACTTTACTTTCGCTTTATATTCGTGTACAGTGAACGGAGTTCACTGCTTTCTATCGCAACCGGGAAGTAAGGCGGAAAGGCCCAGGTCGGAGTGCGAGCTATTCGTCGCACTCGACCCGATCTTCAGCTCAAGGCGCGCCGGGTGAAATCGTCTCCAGCACAGCATGTGCGGCCCGTGCAATGGCAGTTTCTCCACCTGCAGCCCCCACCTGACGCAGCTTCGATTGAACGCCGTTAAGCTCCCGCAGCATTTGTTCTCGCGGTGGACCATCGGGGATCAGTTTTCTTAGCTCCTCGATTACGTGCTCTGCCGTAAAGTTCTCCTGGATCAGCTCTGGGACGATCTCGCGTCCCGCAATCAGATTCACCATTCCGAAGTTCTTCACCTTCACCAGACGTTTACCGATCGCATAGCTCAACCCGCTGACGCGATAAACAACGATGAATGGATTCCCAATGAGCGCAGCTTCGACGGTAGCGGTTCCGCTGGCGACGACAGACACCTGGGCATGAAGCAGCGCAGCCCGCGCATCCAAAACGAGATGAACGGGCGCTGACCCGATCTGCTGTTTCATCCACTCGTGCGACAACGTGCTTGCTACTGGAACCAGATATTCATATTCACTGCCCAATTTCGCCGCAGCCTCGATCATCACCGGCAGATTCAATAAGACTTCTTTCTTCCTGCTGCCCGGCAGCAGAGCGATCCAGTGCTTCGCCGGATCAAGCCCATGCTCGCGCGCAAAGACCTCGCGGGGAATCTGTGGTGGAGCGAGATCTGCCAGCGGATGACCGACGTACTCGGCGTCCACGCCACGCTCACGGTAATAGTCCTGCTCGAAAGGGAAGATCACAAGCATGCGATCGACAAACTTCTTCACCCGCCAGATTCGCCGCTGCTTCCATGCCCAAAGCTGTGGAGAGACGAAGTACACAACGGGCACGCCCATGTCGTGCAGCTTGCCTGCGAGGCGCAGGTTGAAGTCGGGAAAGTCGATCAGCACGGCAGCATCCGGCCTTCGTTCTCGGGCGGCTGCTACGGTGCGAAAAAACTCACGGTAGATCGTCGCGACATGCTTGATGACTTCCGTGATACCAACCGCAGCCACTTTTCCCGAATCGACAATCGTGTCGAATCCGGCAGCGCGCATCTTCTCCCCGCCGACTCCGAAGAACTGAATGTCGCGATCTGTAAGCTTGCGCAGTTGGGCCATGAGCATGGCGCCGTAGTTCTCGCCGGAAGCTTCCCCGGCGGAGATCAGAATGCGGAGGGGTGACTGGGTCATGCCGTAGGAACAGAAAACCTGACGCGGATTTCGCGGAACCTTCGGTCGCGGATTAATGTCGATGTAAGTGAGTTTTGGTATCCGCGTGATCCGCGCGCGAAGCGTCCGCGAAATCCGCGTCGTGTTTTGACTTCGAACTGGAGTAATCCGGTCATCGAGCAGTTCCTTCGCATTCTATTGGTGCGAGAACGCAGCCACAAATGCTCCATGCAGCTCAAAAATCCTGGGACAAGCCGTCGCACTTCACCCACCAACTCCGCTCACGGCGCGAGTATCTCCACGTCCAATCGCGGAGGCTAATCACACATGAAGAAGCGAATGCTGCTCGCATTTCTTGCGACCGGCGCATTGCTGTTGATTGCGTCGCAATCGCACGCTCAAAGCATCCTGAACCTGCCCCGGCCCAGCCAGCATGCGCTGGTGACGCAGCGCATCGGCATCACCGACATCTCCGTGAACTATAGCCGTCCGCTGGTCAACAACCGGCAGATATGGGGCAAGCTCGTTCCCTACGGACAAGTCTGGCGCGCCGGTGCAAACGAAAACACCATTATCGAATTTACCGATTCCGTCTCCGTCGAAGGCAAGCCCCTGGCTAAGGGCGTTTATGGCTTGCACATGATCCCGAACGAGAATGAATGGACGGTGATCTTCTCGAAAGCGGCGACCTCCTGGGGCAGCTTCTCCTACAAGCAGGATGAAGACGCACTGCGGGTCACCGTGAAGCCGCAGCCGAGCGAATTTCATGAAGCGCTCACCTATGACTTCGACGACGTGAAGCCCGACTCAACGCTTGTCACTCTGCGCTGGGAAAAAGTGGCGGTTCCATTCCGGGTCACCGTCCCCGTGCACGACATCGTCGAAGCCGATCTCAAATCGCAGCTGCGTACAGGCTCGCAATACATCTGGGAGAGTTGGGACGAAGCCGCCAGCTATCTGCTCGCGGAGAAGGTCGATCTGCCAGAGGCGCTCGATTACTCGAACCACTCGATCCAGCTCGAATCCCGATTCGACAATCTGCTGACGAAATCTCAGATCCTCGATGCCATGGGCAAGAACGACGAAGCGAAAGTCGTCCGCGCCAAAGCGCTCGACAGCGCCAATGCCATCCAGCTTCATTCCTACGCCCGCCAGCTCCAGTTCCAGGGCAAGCAGGATGAAGCCCTCGAACTCTTCCGCACGAACGTGAAGAAATATCCAAATGAGTGGATCTCGCACTCGGATGCAGCCCGCCTCGCCGTAGCAAAAGGAGACTACGACGGCGCAGTAAAAGAGATGAAGCTTGCAGTAACCGACGCGCCGGATATCTACAAGTCAGCGTTCGATCGGCTGGTTAAGAGGTTGGAGGCGAAGGAGGATATTAATAAATAGGCACTCGGCTGTCGGCACTCGGCATTCGGCCGGAAACCTTTATCGGTACCACGACAACAGCGCCGAGAGCCGGTGATAACACGCAAAAGCAAACACAAGGTGCTTCGGCGAAAAGCACGCCTCAGCATGACACGGTTTTTAAAGTGCGGCGCTTTTTCTCGAAATCGGCGATTACGCTTTTTGTCGAACTGCCATTTTGTCCATGCTCGCGTTTTTGTCGATGGCGCGCCAAACATCCAAAACCCGTGTCATCCTGAGCGCCGGGTTTTGGCGCGAAGGACCTTGTGTTTGCTTTTCGTGCGCGACACCTTAACAGCCGGTCCCGCTCAGCTTGATTTTTCCGGCAACCCCTGCGGTACCATCGGCAGCGATCTCAACCTGATTCCCGTCGCGCTGAAGATCGCGTTGCCCACTGCCGGCGCGATTCCCACAATGGGAGTTTCGCCCGCGCCGAAAGGCTTCTCATCTTTGCGGTCGATGAGTTCGACTTCGATCTTGGGCATATCGCGGAAGCGCGGCACGCGGTATAACGCGAAGCGCGGATTCAGCACGCGGCCATCCGCGAAGTGAATGTCTTCAAATAGCGCGCCGCCCATGCCTTGCATGATTGCGCCTTCGATTTGATTTTTCAGCCCATTCGGATTGACCACCGGACCGCAGTCCCAGGCCTCGACTACACGCACAACGCGAACTGCGCGGCTGGCCGGATCGACGGCGACCTCTGCGCACGTGGCCACGTATCCGCCTTTTTCGAATCCGCCAGCGAGGCCGAAGCCGCGTTCTTGAGTCGCCTTCTGTTGTCTCCAGCCGAAGCGTTTTGCCGCAGCTTCAAAGACTGCGCGCAATCGCCGATCGCTAATATGTTTCAGGCGAAATTCCAGAGGGTCCACGCTAATCGCGTGCGCGACCTCGTCCATCGAACTTTCACGCGCGAAGTGATTGGCCGTCGCCGCGAGCGACCGGTACGAGCCCTGCCGCAGCGGCGGATTCTCTGTCGGATGAAACTGAATTCTCTGATTGGGAACATCGTAGGGCGTATTGATCGCCGATGGGCCGGAGTTGTAGTTGTGATATTCCCAGGCGACGAGCGAGCCGTCGCTGCGCGCTCCGGCTTTTACGTCGATCACTCCCGCAGGGCGGAAGTAGGCCCAGGTAAATTCCTCTTCGCGCGTCCATTGCAGCTTGACCGGCTTGCCCGCTGCCTTTGCCAGCCGAGCGCATTCAACGGCAGCCTCTCCCGTGTGCTTGCCCCCGTAAGCTGATCCCGTATCGGGAACAATGACGCGTACGTTCTGCTCGGGAAGGTGAAAGGCCTGCACAAGCTCATCGCGCACAGCAAATGGACGTTGCGTGCCTGTCCACACCGTAAGCTTGTCACCGTTCCATTCAGCGACGGCAGCGCGCGGCTCCAGCGGAGCGTGTTGGATGTATGCCACGGTGTAAGTCGCTTCGATCTTTTTGTCGGCCGATCCGAATGCCGAGTCGAACGAGCCTTTCTCGTGGACGTTGGCGCGACCACCGCCTTCGCCTCCGGCGTGCTGATCTTGATTGGCCGGTTTCTCGCGTAAGTAGCTGTACAGTTCTTTCTCGGAGATCTGCTGCGGCGCTTTCCATTGAGCTTTGACTGTGCTCGCGGCTCGGGCTGCACTGGTTGAATCCGGTGCGACCACGCCGACGAAGTCGCCATCGTGCACGACGGTTACACCTGACGTATGCTGCGCCTCGTCCGCATCGAGCGAAGCGAGCGTCGCGTGGTAGGCCGAAGGACGCACAACTTTCCCATGCAGCATTCCGGGACGCGATATATCGGAGGCGTACTTATGTTCGCCGGTCACAAACTCGCGGCCATCGACTTTGGGCACCGCCCTTCCCGCAACCGTCCACTTCTCCGGCGAAATCAGCGGCGGATCGTCGGGAATCATCTGCACCAGCTGGCGTCCATTCAGTAGCTCGCCGTAGCGAATCGATTGGCGGGTTGCGTTGTTGGTCACTGTGCCATTGGCAGCAACTAAGTGATCGCGGTTTCCGCCCAGCTTGCTCGCTGCCATATCGACGAGCATCTCGCGTGCCGTGGCGGCAATGTTGCGCAACTCCGTTCCCATTTGCGGAGTGGTGCGGCTGCCGAAAGTTCCCATGTCGAAGGGACAAAGCTCGGTATCCGCCATCACCATCGTGATCGTGTCCACCGGTACATGCAGCTCTTCAGAAACCTGCTGCGCCAGCGACGTGCGGATGTTCTGTCCCATTTCGGCTTTGCCGGTGAAGACGGTCACGTTGTTGTCTTCGGCAATGTGAATCCAGGAGGCGACGTCGTGCGGAACGCGCTCTTCCTCTTCGTTGCGTCGTCGACCGCCTGATTCCTGCAGAGCGCGAGCGTCGACGGCGCAAACCATGAGCCCGGCGCCGAATAGCTTGAGCAGTTCGCGGCGATTCACGGTAAAGCTGTGCGTGAGGCGATCGACACTTTGCTGGAGGAGTTCGCTGTCAAAGCTCATTGCGCGCCTCCCGCTTCTGCAGCGCGGCGAATTGCCGCAACAATCCGCGGATACGTTCCGCATCGGCAAATATTGCCGTTCATGCCGCGAACGATCTCCTCATCATTGGGCTTGGGATTCGCTTTGAGGAGGCCAACGGCCGACAAGATCATGCCCGGCGTGCAGTACGAGCACTGGAAGGCTTCTTCATCGAGGAATGCCTGCTGCACCGGATGGAGCTTGCCATCGGTCTCAAGGCCCTCAATCGTGGTGATCTTCCGTCCTGAAACCGCCGCGGCATGCATCTGGCACGAGCGCGTCGGACGTCCATCGATCAGTACAGTGCACGCGCCGCATTGTCCTTCGCCGCAGCCATATTTTGTGCCGGTGAGATTCAGCCGATCGCGCAGGACGTACAGCAGCATTTCGTCTTCGGCGGCCGGGACGCGATGCTCGGCGCCGTTGACGTTCAGAGTGATCTCTCGCATGGAAGGCCCTCCAAAGGATATTGTCGCGCAGGAGCGCAGCGAACGCACACTGACCTCATCGGACGCGCGCAACAACCACATACTGGGCAGCCTGCAATGTCAGGCCCGAAGGGCCGAAAGAAGCGGAGCCCAGCGGCGTAAGCCCTGGGTTAGGGTCATCAACGACACAGAGCCCTGCAAGGGCGGCATTCATACCGCGTATAATGTCCCATTTTTGATTCCCATTTCCGGAGAAATGACCTGTGTCGCAATCACTCGTGAAGATCGCAATTCATGTGATTTTCAGTACGAAGGAGCGGAAAAACCTGATTCCTCAAAACGAGCTTCAAACCCTCTGGGCTTATATGGGCGGCATTGCAAAGAATACAAAGATCGTGTTGATCATTGCCGGCGGAATGCGCGATCACGTGCACCTCTTGTTCGAGCTGCCGGCAACGGAAAGTGTTGCAGATGTTGTGAAGACCTTTAAGACAAACTCATCGCGTTGGATGCGCGAGAAGCATCGTGGTTTTGCGTGGCAGGCAGGATATGGAGCTTTCAGCGTGAGCCCATCGCAGATTGCGGCGGTGAAAAAATATATCGCGAATCAGGCAGAGCACCACAAAAGGCGTGACTTCAAGGAGGAGCTTTTGATTATGTTGAAGAAAGCCGGCGTGGATTATGATCCTCGATACATTTTCGATTAGGGAGTGGTCTCGGTGTCGCCCTTTCAGGGCTCGATTGTTAACGCGTTCTTCCCCAGGGCTCACGCCGCTGGGCTCCGCTTGTATCGGCCCGTTGGGCCTGGGTTCAACAACTCGTTCGCGCTCCATTTCGGCCTAAGCATGTCCCTACTCTTGCGTTTGACGTCTGCTTTCGCATGCTGCACGATTGGTAACCAATGGCAAGAATCACGTTAGTGCTGGACGACGCCCTTCTAAAGCAGATTAAGAAGATCGCTGCGGATGAAGGGCGGAGTGTTCAGGACCTGATAACTGACTTATTGCGTCGTGCTCTTGCGCCACAGGAGTCGCAGCCTTTTCGCCTGAATCTGCGTCCGTGGAAGGGGGAACTTCAGCCCGGTGTGGATATTTCGGATCGCAATTCATTATCGGATGCGTTTGACCAAGACTGAAGGCTGACCGGGAATCGCAAGGGGAATCGCTTTGCATCGAACACGGTGTCACCGAACTCATCACCAACGACCATGATTTCGCGCGATTTTCGGGTTTGCGTGTCACCAACCCATTCGCACCCTAGGTATGCTGCTGCCCTTCATTGCGTCTCGCCACCCCGAGTGTTACTTTTAAAGTTTGGCTTACGCATTCCCATCTTCATAGGAGCAGTTGCTCATGGCAGCGGTGTATAACGGCGTGCCTGTCCCTTCTGACGGCGCCTCCATTCGATACGAGAACGGCAAATACCAGGTTCCTGACAATCCCATCATTCCCTACATCGAAGGTGACGGTACCGGACGCGACATCTGGAAGGCCTCGCGACGCGTCTTTGACGCCGCCGTGGAAAAAGCTTACGGCGGCAAACGGCGAGTTGCATGGTACGAGATCTTTGCCGGCGAGAAGGCTTTTTCGAAGTTCCGCAACTGGTTTCCTGAAGACTCGCTGCGAGCGGCGAAGGACCTGCGCGTTTCGATCAAGGGACCTCTCACAACTCCCGTTGGCGGCGGCATTCGTTCGCTCAACGTTGCCATGCGACAGGAGCTTGATCTCTATGCCTGCGTTCGTCCGGTGAAGCATTACTCCGGCGTGCCCTCGCCGGTCAAACATCCCGAGAAGCTGAACGTGGTGATCTTCCGCGAGAACACGGAAGACGTGTACGCCGGCATCGAGTGGAAAGAAGGCAGCGATGGGGCGCGCAAGCTGATCAAGTTCCTGAACGAAGAAATGCTTGCCGGGGGCAAGAAGCGCGTGCGCGAAGATTCCGGCGTCGGCATCAAGCCGATTTCCATTACAGGAACTAAGCGTCTTGTCCGTCGCGCCATTCAGTTTGCGCTCGACAATCGGCGTCCGGTTGTGACGCTTGTCCATAAGGGCAACATTCAGAAGTTCACTGAAGGCGCATTCCGCGAGTGGGGATACGAACTCGCGCAAACTGAATTTCGCGATCGCGTCGTGACCGAGCGCGAGAGCTGGATTCTCGACAACAAAGACAAGAACCCGAACATCACCGTCGAGCAGAATGCGCAGCAGGTCGAGCCTGGTTTGGAGTTCGCTCCGGAAGAATTTCGCAAAGGCGTGTACGCCGAAGTGAAGGACGTGCTCGATCGCATTTACCGAAGCCACGGCAACGGTCAATGGAAGAAGAAGCTGATGATCAATGACCGCATTGCTGACTCGATCTTCCAGCAGGTAATCATTCGTCCACAGGAGTACAGCGTGCTGGCCACGCCGAATCTGAACGGCGACTACATCTCTGACGCCTGCGCTGCGCAGGTCGGAGGGCTCGGCATCGCTCCTGGCGGAAACATTGGCGACGGCTTCGCAGTTTTCGAAGCCACGCACGGCACGGCGCCGAAGTACGCGGATCTCGATGTGATTAATCCGGGCTCGGTGATTCTTTCCGGCGTGATGATGTTCGAGCTGCTCGGCTGGAACGAAGCCGCGCGCCTGATTGAAGACTCGCTCGAAGCGACGATCAAACAGAAGAAAGTCACCTACGACTTCGAGCGCCAGATGGAAGGCGCGAAAAAAGTGAAGACCAGCGAGTTCGCGTCGTACATGATCGAGAACATGGAAGCGCTGAAAGGCGCGACTCGCGAAGCGGCGCTGGCTTAAAGGCAATTGAACACGGAGGCTCTCTGTTTGTCATTCCGAGCGGATGCTCACGCGCGTTTTGCGTGAGCAGGAGAGAGGAATCCCTATCGTTTGCGATGATCGCTGCAGCCACATTTTGAAGTCGGTAGGGATTCCTCACGCCAACAGCAGGCGTTCGGAATGACAGAGGAAGACCTCCGTGTCCTCCGTGTTCATCTTTAATTTTCGATTTCCGAATGCACAGGAGCTAGCAAGAATGCGAAAGAAAGTCTCCATCGTCGGCGCAGGAAACGTCGGAGCTACGGCTGCGCACTGGATTGCGTCCAAAGAACTCGCCGATGTTGTTCTCATCGATATTGTCGAAGGCATTCCCCAAGGCAAAGGCCTCGATTTGCTCGAAGCGATGCCGATCGAGAAGCGTGATTCGCACGTGCGCGGCACGAACGACTACGCTGACACGGCCAATTCCGACATTGTCGTGATCACAGCCGGCATTCCGCGCAAGCCAGGCATGAGCCGCGACGATCTGCTGAATACAAATTACAAGATCATGCAGGACGTGGTCGGCAAAGTCGTTGCCAACTCGCCGAACGCGATTCTGATCGTCGTCTCCAATCCTCTGGACGCGATGGCGCAGGCGGCCTTCAAGATCAGCAAGTTCAACCGCGAGCGCGTGATCGGCATGGCCGGCGTACTCGATTCCGCGCGATTCCGAACCTTTATTGCGGAAGAGCTAAAAGTCAGCGTGGAGAACGTGACAGCCTTCGTACTCGGCGGACACGGCGATACGATGGTTCCACTGGCCCGCTACTCGACAGTCGCCGGAATTCCCATTACGGAACTCATGGACAAAGCTACGCTCGATCGCCTGGTGCAACGCACGCGCGACGGCGGGGCTGAGATCGTGAAGTATCTCAAGACCGGCAGCGCCTATTACGCTCCATCAGCCGCTGCGACGGAAATGGTTGAGACGATCCTCAAAGACAAAAAGAAGATTCTGCCGTGCGCCGCGTACCTCCAAGGCGAGTACGGCATCAACGGGCTCTTCGTGGGCGTTCCTTGCAAACTCGGCACACGCGGATTGGAACAGATCATTCAGATTAAGCTGACGAGCGAAGAACAGGCGGCGCTGAAGAAGAGCGCTGATGCTGTGCAGGAGTTGGTGAAGGTAATTGGAGTTTGACCGGGGAAGAGCGAACACGAAGGTCACTAGGGTTCAAAAAGAAAGGTCACGGAGAATCCTCTTCGTGACCTTTTGTTTTGAACCATCGTGACCTTCGTGTTCGCTCCTGCGGTTAGCTCTTCTCGATCGACACTGAATTTAGCTTCACATCCTGAGCCGGTCGATCCTGCGCGTTGCGCTTTACTTTGGTGATCGCGTCTGCGACGTCCTGCCCTTCAACGACTTCTCCAAAGATGGTGTGGTTTCCCGTAAGCCAGTCGGTTGCTGCGACGGTGATGAAAAATTGGCTGCCGTTTGTGTTGGGACCGGCATTGGCCATCGCCAGCTTTCCTGGTTTGTCGAATTTATACGGCGAGCCTTTGGTTTCATCTGCAAACTTGTATCCCGGACCACCCATGCCAGTACCGCTGGGATCGCCCCCCTGGATCATGAAATTTGGGATCACGCGATGGAAAACAGTCCCGTTGTAGAGAGGCCCGGGGCCTTTCTTTCCGCTCACGTTGTCGCGCCAGTCGCGCTTGCCTTCGGCTAGATCGATGAAGTTCTTCACCGTATTCGGCGCTTCTTTTTCAAACAGGCGGCAGACGATCTTTCCCATGCTGGTGTCGAAGGTGGCGTAAGTCCCGGGCTGACGAGCCATGCAGTTTCTCTCCGTTGTGAAAATGGCAAACGACTAATGTAAAGCATTTGCGAGCTGCGCGTGCGGGGCAGCGATTTCGTGGGCTCCGGATGCG